>JAPSLU010000153.1 GCA_031180405.1 Bacillus sp. (in: firmicutes)
TGAAGTGATATAGATTTAGCATGAAACTGAACAAATATGATCGAAAAAAGCTATAGAAACCAATTATGGAAACGCTTTCAAAAGAGGGTGGTAAATGTTAGAATAAGCATAAGAAGGAGTGATCAGGATGAGTGATAACAAATTATTTTTAGAAGAGTTAAAGTATCTTGTTGAAAATGAATTGTTACTAAACGAGTCTATTGTTAACGAGTTAGTCGAAAGATACAATAAAAACCCATTTTTAATTATTCAACTTTATCAAATAATTGTAAAAAATCGATGTTTATTACCTTTTTTCACTGACATTGAATCAGCTGTTTATGATTATATAGTAAATGAAGAAATGACACATGAAAAAACATATTACGGAGCCACTTTGTACGTAGCTGATATGTTTGATACAACTCAAACTTATATTAAATGTAAAGTCAATCAATCAAGAAAAATACAAAATAACAAACTAAGTGCTTGAAAAAATGCAAACAATGGCAACTCATTTTATTAGTTGCCATTGTTGTTTCTAATAATTTTTATATATTATTTACTTAGCCAATCATTTCATTGTTGTTTGAAGGAGCCTGATAACTTCGATTTGGTAGTCGCCATTTATATGTATAGGACAGTACTCGAAGCACAACAATGAGAAGGAAAAGGATATACAATTCTATCGATTGATTTACAATTTTAAAGCCAATTAAAAACCCGGCAATAATAGCCCAAAAAGCATAAATCTCTGCACGGAGCACAAGTGGTTTGCGCCCTGCCAATAAATCCCTTACAATGCCACCACCACTTCCTGTTAGTACAGCTGCAACAATAATTGCGCTGATGGGGTGATTCATTTCAACTGCATACAAAGCTCCTTGAATGGCGAAGGCAGACAGTCCAATTGCATCTGTTAGATTACCCCATTTTTGCCAATGTTGTAATAATCGATTTGGAAATAGAAAGACTAGTGTCATTGCGAAAAGGGCAACTTGAAATAAAAGTCCTTGCTCCCACAATGCTGAAACGGGTACGCCAATTAACAAGTTTCGAACGGCACCTCCACCAAATGCAGTGACAATACCTAATATATAAACTCCGAGAATATCATATTCCTCTTCCATTGCAACAATTGCCCCACTAATGGCAAAAGCAATCGTGCCTATAATGCTTAAAACTTCCCAAGTCACTGTCATTCCTCCAGTTGCTTAATGTTTAGCCCAGACAATTTTAAATGGGAAGTAAGAAAAGGTCAATTCTTTTTTTACTTGCAGTTGGTAGAGTATAGAAATCTTTAAAATAATTAGTATAAGAAAAAAATATGCATAAGTCATTAGGAGTTTACGATGAGTCATGTAGTAACATTTATTATTAGAATACATCAGCATGAATTATGTCTATACTATATAAATAATTAGTGATAAAGGTAAATCTTTGGTATGATTAAGATGCTTAAAATAGCGTAAGGGAAGGGTTCTTTATTGAAAAATACAGTAGATGCACTTAAAGAAAAGGTAATGTTGGTTGGGTGTCAATTTCAAACTATGGATGATGAACATTTTCATTATTCAATGGAGGAGCTTGCTTCATTAACGAAAACTGCTAACGGTGAAGTTATGATTCAATTCACTCAAAAAAGAGAAAGGCCACACCCTGCTACTTATATCGGTAAGGGTAAAGTCGATGAATTACTAAATTCGGTAGAAGAATTAAGCCCTGATATCATTATCTTTAATGATGAATTATCACCTAGTCAACTAAGAAATCTATCTACCATACTTGATGTTAGAATAATCGATCGAACGCAATTAATTTTGGATATCTTTGCTCAACGTGCAAAATCGAAGGAAGGTAAGCTTCAAGTAGAACTTGCTCAACTTCAGTACTTACTCCCAAGATTAACGGGACAAGGTATTGCATTGTCACGTCAAGGGGGAGGGATTGGAACAAGAGGTCCAGGGGAAACTCAATTGGAGACAGATCGAAGACATATACGGAATCGTATAAATGAAATCAAGCAACAACTTTCAACAGTTGTACGTCACCGAAGTCGTTACCGTGAGCGTCGTAAAAAAAATCAAGCTTTTCAAATTGCATTAGTCGGCTATACGAATGCTGGGAAATCTACGATTTTTAATCGTTTAACGACAGCTGGTAGTTTTGAGGAAGATTTATTATTTGCTACACTAGATCCAATGACTCGAAAGGTATTACTTCCATCCACATATCAAGCATTAATTACAGATACTGTTGGGTTTATTCAAGACTTACCGACAACGCTTGTCGCAGCATTTCGTTCTACCTTAGAGGAAGTAAAAGAAGCAGATTTAATTTTACATATAGTGGATAGTTCCAATGAAGATTTTTCAAACCATGAAAAAACAGTTTATAAACTTCTTGAGCAGCTTGAAGTATCAGACATACCTATGTTAACAGTTTACAATAAGAAGGATCAGGCACCTGCATCTTTCGTTCCATCTCATTCTGCTGATTATATAAAGATCTCAGCTTTTAATGGGACAGATTTGGATCTTTTGTTGAGTAGGGTAGAAGCCATTGCTAAGGAATCGATGAAACATTATGCTCTTCGTGTTCCAGCAAATGAAGGCAGATTGATTTCACAATTGAAGACTGAGTCACTTATTGAACAAATAGAGTTTAATGAAGAAAATGAAATGTATGAAATAGAAGGGTTTGTCCTTCCGACACACTCCATTAATGGACAACTAGAGAAGTTTTACGGAGAGGATCACAAGAATGCTTAATTTTCTAAAAAATGGTGAGAAACTCGCACCAATTGTAGATAAAGTTGAAAAAAAAATTTATGATATTCATTCCGAAATTGACAGAATGAGTGAAGTCAATCAGTTTAAAGTTTTAAAAAGCTTTCAAAATCATAGGGTAAGTGATTCTCACTTTATTCCGACGACTGGATATGGCTACGACGACATCGGAAGAGATACATTAGAAGAAGTTTATGCAGATGTGTTTGGTGGTGAAGCAGGATTAGTTCGACCACAAATTATATCAGGAACACATGCCATATCGATTGCTTTGTTTGGTGTATTAAGACCAGGAGATGAATTAATATATATAACTGGGAAGCCATATGATACACTCGAAGAAATTGTAGGGATAAGAGGTAGTGGGATAGGTTCTTTAAAAGAGTTCCAAATCGATTATAAAACAATAGATTTAAATGAACATGGAGCCGTTGATTTTGAAGCTGTAAAACAAGCAATTTCCAGCAAAACAAAAATGGTAGGAATTCAAAGGTCAAAGGGATACGCAACAAGACCGTCCTTTACAATTGAAGAAATTCAAGAAATGATAAAAATTGTTAAATCTTTTAAAGAAGATATTGTCATTTTCGTTGATAACTGCTATGGTGAATTTGTAGAAGCGCTGGAACCATGTCATGTTGGAGCAGATTTAATAGCTGGATCTTTGATTAAAAATCCAGGTGGAGGACTTGCTAAGACTGGCGGTTATTTAGTTGGGAAAAAGGATTTAATTGAATCCTGTTCTTATCGAATGACATCACCTGGAATAGGTGCTGAAGCAGGTGCTTCACTGTATAGTTTGCAAGAAATGTACCAAGGGTTCTTTTTAGCCCCGCATGTAGTTGGACAAGCATTAAAAGGAGCTGTTTTCACGTCTGCATTCTTAGAAGAACTGGGGCTAAAGACCAGTCCAATGTGGAACAGTAAAAGAACGGATTTAATTCAATCCGTACAGTTTGATGATCCGGACATGATGGTTGCATTTTGCCAAGCGATTCAGTATTCATCACCAATTAATTCCCACGTAACACCATATCCAAACTATATGCCTGGGTATGAAGATGATGTTATCATGGCAGCAGGTACTTTTATTCAAGGAGCCAGCATCGAGCTATCTGCAGATGGACCACTTCGAGCACCATATGTTGCATATGTACAAGGCGGTCTTACATACACTCATGTGAAAATTGCAGTTTGCTCAGCTATTGATTCTTTAATAGATCAAGAGTTAATTTCGCTTGTTAGTTAACTACCAATATAGACCATAAATCTATGTAACGTAAGCTGACACTTAATTGACACATAATATTACATAAGATATAATGAAATTAGTTAACGAAAAGGAGCGAATAACATGAGTGATAATATAAGACGCTCAATGCCCCTATTTCCAATTGGAATTGTTATGCAGCTCACAGATTTATCTGCAAGACAAATTCGTTATTATGAAGAAAATGAATTGATTTTTCCAGCAAGAACGGAAAGCAATCGAAGATTATTCTCATTTAATGATGTGGATAAATTATTGGAGATTCGTAATTTAATTGAACAAGGTGTCAATTTAGCGGGAATAAAGGAAATATTCTCACGTAATAGCACACATAATCAAGAAGAACAGGAGCAACCTAAAACTGTTGAAAAACCTGATTTAAGTGATGCTGAACTGCGAAAACTTCTAAAATCTGAGCTCATGCAAGCAGGTCGTTTTAATCGACCAACATTAAGACATGGAGACATGTCAAGATTTTTCCATTAAAAATATAGGTATAATGAAAAAAATGAATATAACTTTTTGAATTTGGAGAGGAGATTTTCAAGTGGCTAAATATTCAAGAGAAGATATTGTAAGCTTAGTAAAAGAAAATAATGTAAAATATATCCGTTTACAATTTACGGATATTCTCGGGACTATTAAAAACGTGGAAATCCCAACAAGCCAGCTAGATAAAGCACTTGATAACAAAATGATGTTCGATGGTTCTTCAATCGAAGGTTTCGTGCGTATCGAAGAATCTGATATGTACTTATATCCAGATTTAGATACATTTGTCATTTTCCCATGGACAGCAGAAAAAGGTAAAGTAGCTCGTTTTATTTGTGATATCTACAATCCAGATGGCACACCATTTGCTGGTGATCCACGTAACAACTTACGTCGTTTATTAGCTGAAATGGAAGAGCTTGGTTTCACTGATTTCAACTTAGGGCCAGAGCCTGAATTCTTCTTATTCAAATTAGATGAAAAAGGCGAGCCAACACTTGAATTAAATGATAACGGTGGTTACTTTGACCTTGCACCAACAGATTTAGGTGAAAACTGCCGTCGAGATATCGTTCTAGAACTTGAAGAAATGGGCTTTGAAATTGAAGCTTCTCACCATGAAGTTGCTCCGGGTCAACATGAAATTGATTTTAAATATGCATCTGCAATCAAAGCATGTGACGATATCCAAACCTTCAAATTGGTTGTTAAAACAATTGCACGTAAGCATGGTTTGCATGCAACATTCATGCCAAAACCATTATTCGGAGTTAATGGTTCAGGAATGCACTGTAACTTATCATTATTCCGTAAAGGTGAAAATGCATTCTTAGATCCGAATGGTGATTTACAATTAAGTGATACTGCTAGACAATTCATTGCGGGCGTTATCAAACATGCACCTGCGTTTACAGCTGTTACAAACCCAACAGTAAACTCATATAAACGTCTTGTACCAGGTTATGAAGCACCATGTTATGTTGCTTGGTCTGCACAAAATAGAAGTCCATTAATCCGTATTCCTGCGTCACGTGGATTAAGTACTCGTGTTGAGGTACGTAGTGTTGATCCTGCAGCTAACCCATACTTAGCAATGAGTGTTCTTTTAGCAGCTGGTCTTGACGGAATTAAAAATAATCTTGACGCTCCTAAACCAATTGACCGTAACATTTATGTTATGTCAAAAGAAGAGCGTATTGAAAATGGTATCGTAGATCTACCAGCAACTCTAGCTCAAGCTTTAGATTTATTAAAAGCTGACAGCACTATGAAGCATGCGTTAGGTGAACACTTATTTGAGCACTTCATTGAAGCAAAAGAAATTGAGTGGGATATGTTCCGTACACAGGTTCACCCATGGGAGAGAGAACAATACATGTCAATGTATTAATAAGTTGAACCCTCGACACTTCTAGTGTTGAGGGTTTTTTATTTTGTGGTATCTTTTTATTTCAGTTCCTAAAATTACTTTACTACATTATTTTGCCCATAAATGTTTAAAATAATTTGAGACACGTACTCATCAAATTTAGTTATTTTTTCTTCTTAAAGTTTCACAGAAATGTCTGTATAAACATCAGCTTTAATTTGCATCCTGCCATGAGCAAGTCTTTCTAAATTAATACATATCTGCACCACTTTCTAACTGAAGTACAGCATAAGTATGTCGTAGAGCATGTATTAAGAATAAATGGTAAATTTGCATGTTTCAAAATTCGTGCAAAAGAATTAAAAAGGAATGATTTAAGGCATATTTCTTAAAAAGAATAAAATTAATGTTGTGATGAAATAATATTCAAGGGGATTTTTTTGGATCTATATTTCTTATAGAAGTATAGATCATTTGCAAGTGATAGATTAATTGAAATAATACGTATTAAATTGTATGTTGTATATCTCCGAATATATTAAACTTCCTCTTGTTTTTATCTTCGCCGAAAAACGATGTTGTAGGGCTGCTTTGCCATTAAAGTGTGAGGATTATTTATCTTTGGAAAGCTTACCTTATTTAATAAGGAAATGGGTAAGCATTTTGTTATATTGGATTTCTTTCCTAAAATATCTAGTAAAATATCTACTTATATTAGTACTATTGTCAGTTTCGATATATGAGTTACTGAATAATATAGTAACAAAGTATTGATATTTCAAACTTTAATAGAAGGGACGATAGAAATGCCAAACAATAATGAAAATTCTAAAGATATAGGGATTCAGCAGGTTACTTCAGTCAATGCTGTTGCAATTGTGGGGTCAGTCGCTGCTGAAGAAACTGCACTTGCGTCATTAATACAAGCAGAAGCAAACAAAGTAACTAGTGTAGAGGGGCCGGGGGTGGCCCTAGATGACTTACTCCGTTTGAATCAAAGTGTTTTACGTACGATGAAAACTATTTTATTAAAAAATACAGTTTTAGAAATTAAGTTAAGAGAGACGTTAAATTTTATTACAGTAGAAGGGATAGACCCACTAAACCTAGATGACCTTATTGACAATGTAATAGATTTGTTCACAAGTATAGGACAAGAAGAATCTGCTTTGGGAAGCTTAATAGACAGAATAGGAGTTGGAATTGTTCAGGTGGCTCCAACTATTACATCGCTGGATGATGTAATTGCTGTTAATAATAGTGTAAGATCTATAATGAAAGTAATTGTCCAAAAAAATATGGTTCTACTAAGAAAACTAAGAAGTACAGTTCGATTTTTTGAATTTTTACTAAGCACCACAGGGGTTAATCTTCCATTTGATGTTATATCTGCTTTACAAAATACAATTAGAAATAACCTTATTCAATCGATCAGTAGAGAAGAAAACGGATTGGCTCAGTTAATTCTGGGTGAAAGCAGTAAGTTCTCCAGAGCCTTAGCACTTGGTTTAACGGTGGAGGAACTTCTAGTATTGAATGATTCTGTTACAGGTGTGATCGACACAGTTGTTCAAAAAAATATGATTCTTGAAGCAAAATTAGAAGAAATTGTGGCTCTAATTGGATTAGTCGATTTCTCAGAGGATACTCTAAGGGTGATTGCGAACGCTTTTACTCTAATCCAAGGATCGGTTGCACAGGAAGAGAATGCTTTAGCCAGAATCATTCAATTAGAAGCAGATAAATTAAACCAAATAATTGGGCTAGCTCCTGGTCAAGTTGATATTTTAATAGATGCGAACACACGGGTTACAACATTATTAGAATCTATTACGTTGAAGAACATGATATTAGAACAGAAAGCAGAAGAGGTCGTAAACTTTATTCAATTAAATACGTAAACACCTAATTTAATCAGCTTTTTTGGGAAATAAGCAGGACCAGGGTTGGTCCTGTTACATTTGATTTATTAGTATGATAATCTAGACAATTCGAACACGAAATTTCAAGAGGTAATAAATAAAATGAAAAGGTAAGTTGGAAAACCTTTATTTTATAGGGAAACTTGCTTGAATGAGTTTAATTTTATAAAATTAGTAAGGATATGTTCCGTACACAGGTTCACCCATGGGAAAGAGAACAATACATTTCAATGAATTAGAAGCCACTCATATATAAAGAAAATAAACATAAATTTAATATTTTATAAGATTTGAGTCTATCCTTAGATACCTTTATGCTAAAAAATAAAAAGCTTACCAAAAGGTAAGCTTAGTGTACTGTACGATAAACCCCAATTACTTTTCCTAAGATGCTAACATTACGTAAGATAATAGGTTCCATAGTAGAGTTTTCAGGCTGTAAGCGTATAAAATCTTTCTCTTTAAAGAATCTCTTACACGTCGCCTCATCATCCTCTGTCATAGCAACGACGATATCACCGTTGTTTGCTGTTTGTTGCTGACGAACGATGACCAAATCACCATCTAAAATTCCCGCTTCAATCATACTTTCACCCATGATTTCTAACATAAAGACATGTTCGTCATCAGATACATAACGATCAGGTAATGGAAAATATTCCTCTACATTTTCAATGGCTGTAATTGGGAGACCTGCAGTTACTTTTCCGATTACAGGAACATTAATTACACTACTTTTAGGAATATGATTTGTTTCATCATCTAGGATTTCGATTGCTCTTGGTTTTGTAGGATCTCTTCTAATTAATCCTTTTGATTCTAATCTAGCTAAATGACCATGAACGGTTGAGCTTGATGCTAGTCCGACTGCTTCACCAATTTCACGGACAGATGGTGGATAGCCTTTCTTTTGGACCTCGTCTTTTATAAAGCTTAATATATCTTGTTGTCTTTTTGATAGTTTCGTCATCCTTTTTGACACCTCGGATCCTCTAATTTATGTTTATTATAGCATCTTTTACCTTTATATACAAACATAAGTTCGAAAAAACGCTTGACTAGAACAATTGTTCGTACTATACTTTGGTTATAAATACGAACAAATATTCTTGTGGGGTGTTAATATGATAAGGGAATCTATATCTTACATACTAGCTTTTTTTGTTGTTCTACTAGCTATAACAGTAGGCATTTCTTATACTTATAAAAAAGAAAGTTTAGAGAATTACCATCAAGTCGAAGTTAGAGAAGGTGATAGTCTATGGACAATTGCTGATCAGTTTCATGAAAAAGAAAATATTCCAAAGCAAGAGTTTGTAAAATGGGTTCAAGATAAAAATGACATCCATTCAAGTACAATTAAACCTGGAGATATAGTTTTTGTTCCAGTTCAAAAAGAAGAAATCTACCAAATTGGCCAAATAGCAAGCGAATAAAGAAAATTTATTTAGGTGATGTGACATGAAAGCA
Source organism: Bacillus sp. (in: firmicutes) (assembly GCA_031180405.1). Classification (GTDB taxonomy): domain Bacteria; phylum Bacillota; class Bacilli; order Bacillales; family Bacillaceae; genus Metabacillus. The sequence goes on from JAPSLU010000153.1 coordinate 9,292, forward strand.
GTTATTTACTGTAGAGTTAGCACGGAAAAAGATTCGCAAGATACTTCCATTGAAAGACAGAAAGAGGAATTATTATCATTAGCTAGTCATAATAATATGGAAGTTATTCAATTGATTGAAGAGAGACATAGTGGTTATGATGTAGAACGAGATGGTATAATTGAAGCTTTAGCATTTTTAAAAGATAAGAAGGCATCTATTTTGCTTGTTCAAGATGATACTAGACTGGGGCGAGGTCATGCCAAAATAGCTTTACTGCATGAAATAAAAAAATTTGGGGCTACTGTTTTCACTTTAAACGAAAAGGGTGAGCCTGAGTTATCTGAAACGGACTCAATGGTTTTGAAAATATTAGCAACTGTTGAGGAATTTCAAAGAAAGTTAATAAATTACAAAATTAAAAGAGGAATGAATCGAGCCATAGAAAATGGTTATAAGCCCCAGAATAACTTGAAAAATCAAGATCAAGGTGGAGGCCGTGAAAAGATAGAGGTTCCAATTGAAGAAATCCTTAAGTTAAGAGATAAAAAGCTGACATTTCATGAAATCGCTGCAACTCTTAGAGGGGTTGGTTTTGAGGTTAGTAAGGCAACCGTTCATAGAAGGTATAAAGATCATATTGAGAAAATCGCACAATCTACAAGTCATGAAATAATGAATGAATAGTTTTGTATTCATATCTCTTTTCAGTTGTTATTTTCCCTTCTATTTAGTATGATGACATTTGTGGTATCAACTAGTAAAAGATATTTCAAAATTAAATTCCAGTTATCATAGTTATATGTGAGAGGAGTATTTAAATGTTATCAAAAACTAAAATAGATCGCATAAATGAATTATCAAAGAAGTCAAAATCTAAAGGTTTAACAGAGCAGGAAAAGTCTGAGCAACAAGCTCTTCGCAGTGAATATTTGCAAGTTTTCCGTTCGTCAATGAAAAATACACTAAAGGGTGTTACAGTTGTTGATCCAAACGGAAATGATGTAACCCCCCAAAAAATTAAAAATGAGAGAAGAAGAGATCTACATTAAAGATTAGAGGGGGAGGTTTTATTCCCCCTCTTAATTTTTGTGATTTCTACAACATGTAAATTATTAATTGTTAATTTAATCACCTTTGAATATAGATTTTAAAATATTTGTGATTTGTTCGACAAAACTAGTGGCTTCTCTCTCCAGTTTAAGACAATTATTTCTTTTGACTTCTTTTATAATTAGAATAATAGAATGGTTGGGGAGAGTGAAATGGTGAGACACTATTATATCTATTTAATAGAAGAGGAATTTGCAAGTCACTACTTTGGTCGTGAGTCTAAAATCTACCACCTGTTTCAAGACTTTCACTGGACTACAGCACGATTGGATCATGAGAGTACTTTAGAAAAGCAAATTAATTATATTACAAAGCCAATTCCGGCTTTATTTATACATCAGCTACTTGAAACACATTTGGGAAAACGCTCTGACTATCAAA
>JAPSLU010000154.1 GCA_031180405.1 Bacillus sp. (in: firmicutes)
AACACCTGCTACTTCGTTTGGATAGAGTTGGGCAAATAAATTTGCATATAAGCCCCCTAATGAGTGTCCTACAAGTATATAAGGGGGGGCAAATCCAACTATTTTTAGTGCCTCGCGTAAATTTTCAACAATTGTAATTCCGTCTTGTGCTTTCCTTGGTTTGTCACTACCTGAAACACCAAGACGATTATATGAAAATACTGATGATAATTTTGATACTTCTGGTAAAACTCTCATCCATCCTTCTATCGGTCCTGAACCGCCGTTAATTAAAACAATATTGGGTTTACCACTACCGCTTATATTATATTGTAATTTTCCTTCCGCAGTTTCCACTATATGTTTCTGTATTTGCATAACTTTCACCTCATTTCTCTCTTATATGTAGTAATGGAAATTTAACCTATTCTTGTTAAACAATCCTGCCGTTTGCTGAATAAATCACTGTAAATATTATACCATATAAGGCAAATTTAACCTGATTTTATTTAAAAGCAACAATCTTTACGAAAAGAGCCATAAAGCGTCGAGGTGGCTCACTCACGCTGCCCCTCGGCAAGCGAGCAAAATGGAGATTCAGTCAACAATATGAAAACAGTAAAAAGTGTGTTGGGAAATCTTACACAAAAAATAAAAATATGAGATGTATACATTACTATTAATCTAAAAATATATAGGAGTTGTTTATATTGTCAGGGGTTATACAAAAATCCATGGTATTACTAAGTTTATTGAAGCCCAGTGAAGAAAAAGAAGATTGGAGTACAACCGAAATAAGTAGACACCTTGACATTCCTGTTCAAACTGTCCACCGATTACTACATTGTTTATGTGAGGTAGGGTTTGTTGTTCAAAACAGGGAAAACCGACGATTTAGTCTTGGGACAAAAATAGTAGATTTAGGACTTTCGGTTAGGGAAAATAATGCCATTCGTAATACAGCCCTTCCCTTTCTTATTGAATTATCCAAACAAACGAAGGAAAATGTTTATTTATCTATTATAGAGGGATATGAAGGAGTTGTTTTAGATTGTGTAAATGCTTTGAAACCAATCTATCATTTTCATTCCCAAATTAAAGGGATACGCTTACCTCTCTCAGTTGATGCTGCAAATAAAGTCTTACTCGCAAACGTAAACCTCAATACAAGAGATAACATTGTCTCTAATCTTTTAAAACAACAACTAGTTGACGATAGAAACGAATTAGAATCCGAGTTAAGGATTATAAAACAATATGGGTTTTCCTTGACGTATGGCGAAAAAGAAAAGGATGTTACAAGCATAGCTGCCCCTATTTTTTCATGGAATGATACAGTTGTTGCTGCAATTAGTGTATCCATCTATCAAAGCGGTCTAATGGACCAATTAAATATGTATATAGATACAGTATTAAAATCCTCAAAGGATATTTCTAAAGAATTAGGGTGGATTGGATCATGGTAGGTGGTTATTTTTATAAAAGAGTAGATATTAATTTATTACTCAGTAACGCCTAATCTATATTCAGACCAAGCCCTTATTCGCTTTTATAAGAAGCCCTGTTGAAAAGTATCACGTTCACGATGGTAAGAATAGAATGGAAACTTAATCAACAATTTGTTTTTACTATTTCATTCTTTGCATAAATAAACTAACGACCAGATAAATATCATCCCATTCTGGTACAATTGGTAATATCACTTTCCCTTTGCTATAAAGACGTAGTACATCAAGGAACTTCAAAAGCTAAAAACATAGGTTATTCTATCACTCTTTAAATGTGCATTTGTTTCATTTCCACTACCTGTTAAATCTAAATAAGCAAAACTCATTTGGTGAAAATCCTCAGTACATCATAACCTTTTTGAAAAATATTACCATGTCGGTCTGCTGATTTAGGTGCTGAACCAATAAAAATCCGTGTTTTATCTATTAAATTCTCGTCATTCGGAAGTATTGATGAATAAACTGTTTCCAATATCTCCTCGTCTATTCTATTGTTCAACTAATAACCTTCATAGCCATAAGCCTCGAAAAACGGATTTGCTTATTTATCCACACCTTTTCAAATAAAACAGTTCCATTTTTGTACATATTTCCTCGTTGAAAATCCCGTATTATGAAACTTTTATGGGAATTGTCCGTACCTTATATGAAGATGGGAGGTTTTTTCAATGGATAACTCTTGTAAGATAGGTATAATCGGAGGAACAGGCAAAGTAGGACGGTATATAGCAGCTGCTGCTTTACAAAAAGGATATCAAGTTCGTATGCTTGTTAGGAGCCCGGAAAGATTATTATATAAAAATGATAAAATTGAAATAGTGGAAGGGCAAATACAAGATATAAATAATATTCGTAAACTACTTAAAGATTGTAAAATAGTTATTAATACATTTGGACAACCAATCAAAGAGGAACCTATGTATAGCAGAGTAACTGAAGATATTCTTGATGTGATGAAAGAATTTAACATTAATCGTTATATAGGGGTTTCTGGTGGTTCGCTGACGATTCACGAAGATAAAAAGAGTATGTTGAATCGTATGGGAGCAATGTTGTTTGAACTTTTCTTTCCGAAAATGATGGAGGATAAAAAATTAGAATATGAAATTTTGTTAAATAATAAACATGTACAATGGACACTAATTAGATTGCCGTTTGTAATAGACAGCTTAGAATCGAAGTATATAAAGGAAAACCTGACTGATATGCCCGGTAAAAAAATAACCAATAATGATATAGCTACCTTCATTATTAACAATATAGATAACCCACAGTACATACATAAAGCACCTTTTATTTCGCATTAATATATAAGTGTTGTATATGATGATTAGTTAAAAGAGGGCGTCTTCTTGAAAGCCCTCTTCTATTAAAATGACCGAATAAGAATACTATTCAAACGAAGGGTGGATGAACAAGACAGGACAGTATCAGATACATATTTCATTAGATTACTGATCTTATAAGGTGATAACTATATAACTGAACCAACCTTCTTATAAAGTTCAACACAATTCCTCCCCTTCCTTTTTGCACCATAAAGGGCTTGGTCTGCTTCTCTCATTAGCGTTTGCAAAGTTTGACTATGATCTCTATGTCTAATTGAAGCTGTAGATATCCCAAAGCTTGACGTAACACTAATCTCTCTATCGATATATGGTACAGCAGTCTCGACTATATTGGTGCGAATGGCTTCGGCAATCTTATATGCTACCATTAAAGATGTATCAGGCAAACATATAATAAACTCCTCCCCGCCATATCGACCCATAATATCACTGGTTCTTACACTTTCCTTCGCTACTTTGGCTATTTGTGCTAAGACCAAATCACCTGCTTCATGGCCAAATGTATCATTTACTTTTTTGAAATGATCAATATCAAACATGATAATCGAAACGTTTCCTCCATCCACATTCAGTGCGTCAACAAGCTTTACAGATTCTTGCATAAAAAAACTGCGGTTATAGACCTGTGTTAACCCGTCAATACTAGCTAAATACTTTAACTTTTCTTGCAAATTGACTCGTTCAGTCACATCAACAAACGTAATGATTTTCATGATTTTATTGTTGTTTTTATTTGTAACAGTCGAAAACCTGATATGATAATAGGTGTTTTTTCCTGACAAACCAACTTTATAATCGCATTCCTTTTCAAGTAAAATGATTTCGGCAAGATTTGTTTCTATACCAACTACATCAACAATGGATCTTCCAATACATTGAGAGTTTAGAGTTGGAATGACAACACTCATAGCATTGTTATAGTCAACAATCATTCCATTTTGATTTAGAACAATAACTCCTTCTTTCATTGCTTCAAATACTGTATCTCTAGCAACGGGCGTCACATGAAACATTTGATAAGATAACAGCGCAGTTCCATGAAAGATAAAGGAAATACTCATGGAAACTGGCCCAAGATCAATACCATAAGGACTCAGGTCGTTTAGATAAAAGTAGTTAGCGATTATGGGCACCATAATTCCGGCTACCATTAAAATGATTTGCATACGAAACCGAAATTGCTTTGTTTTTCTCAATTCCATCAGTAACGAAATGATACTAATCATGAAACACAAAAAGAAAAAGATCGAATGAACGTAAAACCAGGGACCGTATTCAAGCTCTAGAAGAGGGAATGGACTCTCACTATTTAACCTAATTGAGGTGTAATATAGGTGATGAAGTTTATTTGTTGCATGCATGAAGATTGTCAAAATCGGAATCAAATATAGGATATAGTACATCCATTGGTGTAGTTTTTGTCCCACATATTCTAAACACATCAATAGAATAAATACTGGTATAAATGGCAGGGCAAGGTACTCGACACTTAACCAAAGTAACATTTTCTCTAATGATGTACTTGATAGCTCAAACGCATAGGAAAATGTGAAAATAGCTGAAAATAGGGTCATTAAAATATACGGTTTCACCCCTGGAACATCCTTAAGCCTGATTTTTGCATACAAGCATAATAACGAACTTAATATGCCGGCAATAACCACGACCACTATGTATACGAAGACTTCATTAGGCATAACTTTTCACTCCATAGATTTTAACAGCTTAGATCTTATTATTATATAGAGTCAATGAAATTCTGACTAGCACTAATGTATTAGAAAAGGTTTATGATATAAGTGAACGACACAAAGTTAAGCTTATATCTCTATTTCATTTAATAGCTCAAAAGCAGGAAATGAATTCTTCGCTCATAAACCCCACCCTCACTTGGCAAACTAATTCAGTATTGTATTTTTTTGCTTTGGGAGGAATAACCTTGAATCAATCTTGGCTCTCATTACTACCATTCATTATCGTTATCACCATGTCTATTTGGTTAAAAAACATATTGCCAGGTTTAATCGTTGGTATTTTAGTTGGATCTATGATTGTTTCTACCGATCTGTTGGCTGGAACGGAGCTAGCTGTTTCATATATCGTAACAACTCTTTCAGATGAAACGAATATTAAAATTATCGGGTTTTTATATTTATTTGGTGGTCTTGTCGGGATGATGAATATAGCTGGCGGTATTAAGGGTTTTTCAGAATGGGCCGGCACTAAAATCCGAACTGAGCGGGGTCTGCTTCTCTTTATTTGGCTTACCCTGCCCTTTACGTTCATGATGCCGATGTTTCGTATTATGATGATTGGCCCAATTATTAAATCACTCATAAATAAGCTGAACCTTTCTAAGCAAAAAGTCGGAATGACCTTGGATATTTCTACAGAGTCAATTATCGTGCTGCTACCAGTTGCGACCGCATTTGTCGGTTTCATGGTTTCTTTAGTGGAAGGCGGCATTCGTGATCTGAATCTAGGCATGTCCCCTTATGAAGTGTTCTTATATAGTATTTTGTTTAACTTTTATGCGATCATAATGCTGCTCATAGGAATTGTGCAGACGTTTTGGGCACCAAAAAGAACTGAACCGAACAAACGAGTACATGAGGATTTTGAAGAAGTTGAACATGAATATCACCGCATTGGAATAAAAAAGGAATTGTCCATTGTAAAAGCACAGCCTTGGCATTTAATTGTTCCCGTCCTTTTATTACTGTCATTGTCATTATTTCTCTTATGGCGAAACGGTATAGCACAGGGAGCTGAAACAATCCTCCAAGCCTTTTCCATGGCGGATGCAACGTTTGTTATGCTATTGGCAGTTTTTATTACTCTTGTACTAACCTATTGTTTTTATATCATTAGACGCGTGAAGATGAACGAAATTCTTTACCACTTTTATGATGGTGGGAATCAGATGATGGAAGCCGTTAGCCTCCTTATTCTCATTTGGACATTGACATTAGCAGCTGAAGATCTTGGTTTTTCCGAGTTTATCAGCCACTCACTTGGAGGCTTTCTGCCCGCATTTCTAACTCCTGCGGCCATTTTTATTCTTGGATCAGTTGTAGGCTATTTTATTGGGAGCTCCTGGGGAACCTGGGGATTGTTCATGCCTCTTGGCATTACACTAGCTGTATCCACTGGGGCCTCAATTCCTTTGACAGTAGGTGCTGTATTTGCAAGTGGAGCTTTTGGTGCGTTAACGTCCCCACTTGGTGATACAACCATTACGACCGCTTCAATTCTTGATATGGATATAATTTACTATGCTCGGTTTAAATTGAAGGTCTCAACAATTGGTGCAGTCATTGCGGCTGTGTTATTTATTTTGGGTGCCCTCTTTCTAGCTTGAAACCTAAAGTGGTTCAAAAGGAAGAAAATTGATTCAATAAAACTCTAGTGTGTTTCAAAAAGTAAGAAAAGTGGTTCAATAAATTCCTATTGTGGTTCAATAAATTCCTATTGTGGTTCAAAAAGTGGAAATGTTGAGACAAGAATGGATGCAACGAAGGGGTTTGGTTCAATAAATCATAAGAGTGGTTCAAAGGTAAAAAAAGTGGTTCAATAAATTCCTATTGTGGTTCAAAAAGTGGAAATGTTGAGACAAGAATGGAGCAATGAAGGGGTTTGGTTCAATAAATCATAAGAGAGTGGTTCAAAAGGTAAAAAAAGTGGTTCAATAAATTGCTATTGTGGTTCAAAAAGTGGAAATGTTGAAGCAAGAGTGGAGTTTTAAGCTTAGTGGTGACAAGAGACCTTTAAATGACCTTGAAGTCGGAATCATCCATCATAATCTTGAGGCAAACAATATTGGGATACAGTTAATAATGGGGTTTGCTCAATGTGCACAAAATAAAGAAGTCAGAAAATACTTTTTAAAGGGGAAGGAACTTGCCAAGAAACAAGTAAAGATAATGGAAGAAATCCTCCTAAAGAGTGATGTCCAACTTTCTTCCACTTCTAGTGCTACAGTCATTACATCCACCGTCCCACCTTTTTCTGACAAGCTCATGATGCATTGTATCTACATCCTAAATAGATTTGGAATTGTAGGAGCTGGAACAGGAGCTTTTTTTAGTTGGATTTAGCAATGAAAACCATGTTAATAGCAAAAGATGTGTATCTTTACGCACAGGAAGGAATTGAAATTAGATTAAAAACAGATGGTTTGAAGAACCCCCACAAATGGAAGACCGACCCGGGAATCATTAGTAGAATTGAATAAATGGAAAAATCCATGAATTTTATTTTCCATTCTAAAAAAGGTAAGCACATCACTGTGTTTACCTTTTTTATAGTTTCACATTCTTTTTTTAGAATTTCTACGTTTAAACTTTCCTGCTAAAGTAGTGTTCCCATTCTCTTCTTCACCCCACCTTCTCAAAATACCCCGCTATAACCGGAAAAGTCACATACTCTTTCTTCATATCGCGAAACGAAATGATAGCATTTCCTCTGACAAGCTCAAAATCTAGCGAATATTCATGACATTTCAATGGGTTCTGCCGAAAGGTTTCAGTATAGAATCGAATTGCCTGTTCTTGGCTGTCTGCATAGATAAAAACATAATCAGTCGCGTTCATCTTTAGTGAAAAAATTCCAACCTCATGAAAACCTAATAAATTCTCTTCAATCATTTTCGCTACTTTCCGATGATCTGCTTGTTCAAAGTCTATTTTTGATATGTTTTCTTCCAATGAAATTTTCTGTTCCTCAAGTAAATGGTAGATGTAATGGGCCAATGAGGATTCTCCTAAACGAATCGAATCCAGGTAAAGATCTTTCACAATCACTTGTTAACACCTCGATTTGAGAATTTTTTGTCCTTTACTCCTCGTTATTAAACTTGCAGGTAAGACTCTGTTCCTTTTACTCCTCTATCTTTCCTGTATATTCGTTATAATTAACTGCAATCGTTCCAACTGGTCCATTACGGTTTTTTGAAACGATAAGTTCAAGAGAACGATTCTCTGATTGCTTGTCATAATATGTTTCACGATAAAGGAACAAAATGACATCGGCGTCCTGTTCAACACTTCCAGATTCCCGAATATCTGACATCATCGGTCGTTTATCGGCTCTTGATTCCACAGATCGATTCAGCTGTGCCAAGCAAATGACAGGACAATCAAAATCCTTTGCCATCGTTTTGAGAGATTTAGAGATTTCCGTAACTTGTAAATGGGCATTTCCTCCGTATGATTCACCAGATTGGATGAGTGTTAGGTAATCGATTAAAAGAATCGGTTTCTTGTTTGGAAATTGATTCATTAATTTTCTCGTTTTTGCTCTCATCTCAGCAATCGATTGTCCAGCTCCATCAAAGATGTGTATAGAAGTTTCATTAAGCAAACCAATCACATCGGACCATTTCTTCTTTTGACTCTCCATCGAGCATTCTTTTTGGATCTCTCATTTTTCTACGGTTAATGCTGCCTGTTGAAGCAATTAATCGACTGGTAATTAGCTTTTCAGGCATTTCTAAGGAAAAAATGAGTGGTAAATAACCAGACCACCCCGACATTTTGGCAAAATGAAGCATAACATCGGTTTTTCCCATTGATGGTCTTGCTGCTATAATCGTTACTTCGCCATTCTGAAAGCCTCCGGTTATATCATCGAGCTGTTTGATCCCTGTTGTCGCCCCTTTCGAAAATGGTTGATCTTCCCATGGCGCCTCATAGATATTTAACAACGCCTGTTCCAAGGACGTATGATCATCCATCTTCGCATGGTTGATTTTATCCAATTCGGTAATGACTCTCGCAATCTCCCAATCATTCATAGCTGCAACATTTAAAATGTTTCTCTTTTCCCGTTCCTTCCAAAGTTCAAGAATTAACTTCTCTAAACCCTCGAATTTCTCAACATCAGCATACGATTCCAACTCTGAAAGATAGGACATTCCACCGTAAGAATCGAGATCTGGCAAGGTTGTCAAGGAAACTAAATCAACATTTTTTCCCACTCTGTTTTGTTTTACCATTCTTCTCATTAACTCTTTATGACGTGTGCTCTCCAGTTGTTCAGGTTGAATGACCGTGTCCTTGAGGAGGTACTCCGCCTGCATCAAGCTTCCTAAAAACGCTTTTTCTGCAATATTCATTTCTCCTCACCTGCAGTTAAATCAAGATCAACACCACATGGGATATCTCTTCCAGATGGAACCAAATGTGTTGATTGCTTATATTTTGGATTAGACTTTTGGTTCTCTTGAAAAGAATCTATTTCTTCAACGGTCAGTAACGATTCATTTTCCCAGTTTTTAAGAATCCCAACGACATAATTCAGCTTTCGCTTGTTATTAGAACAGGCAATAGCCAAGGCTTTTAACACTACATTCTCAGGCTGCAAAAAGTTAGAATCATCTAACCAAGATAGAAGCTGCTCTTTAGCATTTACATTTGACAAACCAAATCCATTGTTGTCCCAAAACTCGATAATTGCTTTCACATGGTTCGTTTTTTGATTTTTTCGTTGATAGTCTAATTCTGAATTATTCTCTATATTTGGGTTAAGAGCTTTTTGTTGTTGTTTTTGTTTTTCTTTTTCTTTTTCTTCTTGTCCACGTATCGTATTATGTGACACTGGCGTATCGTCAACATCCTCATAAGTATGTATATTTGTATCTCGTTCATATGAACCTTCCTTGTCAGAGTACATATTTTCGGGCTCACAAAAAGCTTCATACAGGCTACGAATTTCCTGTTTTTGTATGAATTCCAAAACATATGAAATAAGCGTGGTATCCATAACTTCTTTTAATTCCGAATAGATACAATCCAAGACAGGTTTCCCACCTCTACTTAGGATTTCTATTCCCCAGTTTTTAATAGCAATCTCTCTTGTTTCAGAGTTGTATCGAATCAATTTATGATGCAAGAAAAATCGTTCCATTAACGATTCAATATACTCAAGTGAAAAACCCAAATCTACCGCAATTTGTTTCTTTAATATTCGGTAAATTCCAATTTGAGTTGTGCATTGATTCGTGAGAAGATAGATATAAAAAAGCTTTTCATCTGCTGTCATCTCCTCCCCTACAATTGGATTCATCCAAAAATTAATACGTACCATTCGATATTTTGCCATTTTTCATCACTACCCTTTCTAACAAGTATCCTTTCATCTCTTATATATAGAAAAAAGAGAGAACAGTAGCGGATTTCCTCATTTTAATTGTGAATATTCTGTGACAAAAGCGTCAAATAGAAAGATACCCCCTTTAAACTTGTAAGCTGAAAACAATTTTTATTTTTGGTTTAATGGATAAAAAGTAAAAACGTTCCTTACATGGTGTAAGAAACGTTGGACGGTGTCGGGCAAAATTATATTTATACAACAGTGGAAACATTACTTTTAATTTTTTGCTATTTCAGTTACTGTAAAAACACAACTCGCAAATATATATAGGAATCTATAAAAAAATTTTGGTTGTCCTAAAGTCGTTCATCATTCTTCACCCTCTAGAATTAAACCAGTTAACTAGTCTTTTCTATCATAAGATTGATACTAATATAATCTTTCCTTTCACGCATTAGTATATTTTTTCACATATCGATTAGGATTCAACTAATTTGCAGCCCGAATTTGTTAGGAAAAAAAAGTAATCTTTGCGTAAAAAAGCTGTTCAGTTACATATTGCAACATTTTTAGGAAGTAATTGTATTGTCCAATCTTAATCACTGTAATACAATAAATGCTATAATCAATCGGAGGATGTAACAATGGATATTACCATACACTTCTTTTTTAA
>JAPSLU010000155.1 GCA_031180405.1 Bacillus sp. (in: firmicutes)
GGTTTTTCAATATTTCTTAATACGTTTAATACTTTTTGCTGCACTTCCTCTGCAGGCGGTTTAGAAATTACTGTAATCACTTTTACTTTTGGATCTTGATTCAATGCTTTGATACTATCTAAAACCGTGGTAGCACCAACCTCTGTTGATAAATCCCGACCACCTGTACCAATTGCGTTTGTTACACCTTTACCATAACGGTCAATGATGCTAGTCACTTCCTGAATCCCTGTACCTGATGCACCCACAACGCCAATATCCCCTTCATTCACGATATTTGTAAATGCAAGTGGCACGCCATGAATAATTCCAGTACCGCAGTCTGGTCCCATGACTAATAATCCTTTTTCATGCGCCTTTTGTTTCAACTTAACCTCATCTTCTTTAGATACATTGTCACTGAATACAAATACATGTAACCCTTCATTCAATGCATTTTCCGCTTCCATTGCTGCATACTGACCCGGAATGGAAATCAATGCCAAGTTCGGGTTGTTCGCAAGCTCCATTGCACGCTTCCAGTTATGTGCTTCTTTATCTTTAGATGTATTTTGTGAAGCGGAATCACCTTTTAAAGCTGCTTCTACTTCTTCTTTTACTTCCGATACTTTTTCTTCTTGATTTGTATCTATAACGATGACGATGTCATTTGGGTTTGCTTTTTCCAATTCATCTGTGCCCATACCCGAAGATTTAAAAATGTCTTTGTTAGCTGGTGTTCCCATCATGATCGATACTTTGTTTACACCATCTATTGCAGATAACTTGTTTGATAAAAGCATTAACACGATAGAATCTTGATAGGTGTTTTCTTTTATAATTGTGTATAACATAATGATCCTCCATTTTGTTATTCTGCAAATCTATTCTTTCCATGATAGCGATTAAAATGAACATCGCCTGAAACGAGGTAGTTATAAATATCGTCTACAATTTCAATTCCTTCTTTATCATATTTTGCGCTTCTTAATTTACCGCGCTCACCCGGATAATAAATTTCTCCATAGCCTTCTGCTGCCGGGTGTGCTTTTAATTCATCGAGCATCGTCGAAATCTGTTGTTTAAAAGCAGTTAAATCTGTGAAGTATGCAGGGTTAATCACAATATGAATTTGCCCTAAATCGCGACCTTTTGTCAGGTCTTGATACATGGAAGATACATGTACGCCATGAGGTACTCCAAGAAGGCTGCCCGATAAGATATCCACCATCATCATCAATCCATAACCTTTTGGACCGGCAATTGGCACAAGTGCATGGACATCTCTTGCATTCGTTGTTGGTTTGCCGGCTGCATCTACTGCCCATGTTTCCGGGATCGATTCATTTTTACTTCTTGCATCCAATACTTTTCCCCACGCCTGAACAGTTGTCGCCATATCAAATGTGATCATGCGTTCATCAGCCGATGGTGCACTAAAAGCAATCGGATTGGTGCCAAAGTATGGTTCTGTTCCTCCAAACGGTACGACCATTGGATCTGATTGGCACATGCTTAAAGCAACCATGTCCTGTTCTGCTGCCATTTCAACAAAGTAACCCAATGCACCACTATGCGAGATATTCTTCATGCCTACAACAGCAACACCTGAATTTTTTGCCATTTCGATTGCTTTTTCCATCGCTTGTTTTGCCGCTTGGTGACCTGGACCATTATCTCCGTTAAAGACAGCGGATGCAGGTCCTGTTTGTTCAAATGTGTAGTTTGGGTTTACTGTAATACCGCCTTTTGCGATTCGTTCGGCATAATATTCCACACGTACTGCACCATGGGAATGGATCCCTCTATGATCGGCGAATGTCAATACATCTGAAACATCGTGTGCGGCTTCTTCATTTAATCCAGCTTTGATTAGCTTCTGTTTGATTAAATGAAACAGCTCCTGCTTAGATACACGCATCTGATTCTCCCCCTTCCATTACATGATTAGTAAATTTTGTCTGACTCTAAATAATCTAAAATTTCCTTTGTAACTGGGATACCTGTTTTTTTATACTGTTTCATCACATCTATTTGAATTTCACCGGGATAATACACTTTGTCAAATCCTTCAGCAGGCGGGTTGTCATGTAATTCTTCAACCATTTGAGATATTTTTTCCAAGAATTGCTCCTTCCCGCCAAAGTATTCAGGATTGATCACGAGATGAAGCTGCCCTAAGCGACGGTACTCTGATAAATCTTTATACATGGAAGTGACATGCTTGCCAAATGGCAAGCCGAGTAAACTCCCCGATAAAATATCAACCATCATCATTAACCCGTATCCTTTAGGCCCAGCTATTGGTAATAGTGCATTTACCTTAAACGGGTCTGTTGTTGGTGCTCCATTTTTATCCACTGCCCATGAGTCTGGGATCAATTTGTTTTTACTTCTAGCATCTAAAATTTTCCCCCAGGCTTGTACCGTTGTTGCCATATCAAAAATTATTGGACTACCATCTTTTCTAGGCGCACTAAAAGCAATTGGGTTGGTGCCAAAGTACGGTTCGGTACCGCCAAATGGCACGACCATGGGATCAGATTGACATACTGTTAATGCCACCATACCTTCTAATGCTGCTTGACGTGCATAATAACCAATAGCACCACTGTGTCCCATTTCTTTTACACCGACAACACCGATACCTGATGTTTTTGCTAATTCGATTGCCTTTTTCATTGCTTGATAACTCACATAATGCCCTAACGCATTATCTCCATGGTAAATCCCTGATGCTGGGCCCGTTTTTTCGAAGCTTAAGTTTGGTTTCAGGTTATATCCACCCTTCAATGTACGTTCGGAATAGTATTGCATTCTCACTGCACCATGTGAGTGAACACCTCGTTCATCTGCAAAAATGAGTAAGTCAGCTGTTTTATCCGCTTGTTCTTCAGGTAAGCCTGCTTTCACTAATTTATCTTTCATTAGCTGCCGGAGACGATTACTTTCTACATACACTAATGGTTCACTCATGAAAATTGCCCCTCTTTATAGATTAATATCTCTATTCGCATCCTTTGAATAAATATACGAGAATGGTTCATCCAAACCAATTGCATAGGTTGCTTGCGGCGTATAAGCTCCCATAAAAATATAGTCACCTTTGTCAACTGGCATCCACTCGTTATCTAAGTTGTAAACACCTCGTCCACTTAATATATAAGCACCATGTTCTTGAACGTGCGTTTCAATGTAACCATGCGAAGCACCCGGCTCAAATGAAAGAATATGAATGTTCATGTCATATGCAATTTCTTTTGGCAGCAAATCTTGAATTAATACTTCTTTCATACCTTCATAGGCTTCTTGTTTGATGTTATTCACATTACCTGTAACAATTTCTGGTGTGTATCCTTTAAGCGGCTGATAACGCTTTTTGTATAAAAACAAACGGCTATCCTCACCATTATTATTATTGTCAAACGTCAATTGTAAGTGTGGAGGCACATATAAGAAGCCGCCTTTTGTTAATTCGTATTTTTTACCATCCGCGAAAGCGTTGATTTTACCATATTCAACGTACACAAATGATTGGATACCATCACCAGCAAAACCGGTTTTGTTTCCGCCCTGGTTTTTAACCGTTACCAAATAATCTACAAACCTTGCACCTAAACGCGGAGATCCTAAAATGGTTACATCACAGTCTTCAAAGCCAGGTACAACATTATTAACCAAGCCATCAGGGGTGATTACCGCATAATTATCTTTTTTTATTACTGAACGTGTTTCTAATAAACCTTCTCTGTATCCTTGATTATGATTTAAGTAACTCATGAGTATCTGGCTCCTTTTCATTCTTTATAAGCTAGTTCAAACAATACATCTTTCAATACTTCAATCCCCTTCACAAGGTCTTCTATCTTCGTTTCTTCATTGGTATTGTGGCTAATTCCGCCAATAGAAGGTACAAACAACATGGCTGTAGGAACAAAACCCGCAAAAATTTGTGCATCATGACCTGCACCAGATGGCATCAATTTATAGCTGTCCCCCACATTATCCTTAGCTGCTTGTTCAACGATTTGAATGATTTCTTTATCCATCAATGACGGTGCTTCATCCATCCATAAATTAATGTCATAAGTCATGCTGTTTGCTTCTGCTACCGCTTTAACTTTATCTTCAATTTCACTCGCAAAATCATTTAATAGTTGTTGATCAATATGACGACAGTCTATCGAAAAAGTAATTTCCCCGGGAACGACATTTACGGTGTTTGGAACAGGAGTGACATGTCCAAACGTTAATACAAGAGGCTCCCCAATTTCTCTAGCTCGTTTTGTTAAGTCTGTTACAATTTCACTATATGCAACAACTGTATCTCTTCGTAATGACATCGGTGTTGTGCCAGCGTGGTTTGCTTCACCTTTCAAGTTAATTGTGTAACGTTTTTGACCAACAATCCCAGTTACAACACCTATCGCTTTATTTTCCGCCTCTAATACTTTCCCTTGTTCAATATGTACTTCAACAAATGCTTTAATATCGTCCCGAACATCATCTGTTTTACGGTAATCAAAACCAGATTCGTGCATAGCATCTTCGAATTTAATTCCTTCAGCATCTTCTATTGTGTCAACATCCGCTTTTTTGGCTAAGTTAAAGAAGTTTTTACTTCCCCAAAATGTATATGGGAATCGACTGCCTTCTTCTTCTGCGAGCGATAATACTTCTATTGTTCGTAATGGTTGACCATATTTTTCTTTTAAATATTTCACAGCAACCAGTGCAGATAAGATACCGAATTGTCCATCTAGATGACCACCTTCAACAACCGTGTCGATATGTGATCCTGTTAAAATAGTTTCTTCAGAATATTTACTTCCAACAAGACGACCAGATAAGTTCCCAACATCATCAAAGCTTACTTCTAAACCTTCTTCCTTGAATGTTGCTTCCAGTTCACGAACTGCATCAATCCATTCAGGAGAGTATAACAGACGCGTAATACCACCTTGTTCTAAACCGCCAAAACTTGTGAATTTCTTATCTAACGTTTCAAAGGTTGATCGAATATCCATTCTTTTTCTCCTCCTTTCTCTATTTACTTCCATCATAGAACCCTGCTTACAACCATTCATTGACATAACCAACAATAATGGAAGAGCATTTTATGCACTTTCAACAAATACACCTTTTAATGGTATCTAGATAAAAGAAAATCACAGAGCGCTCGTTTAAAGATTGGAGCGAAGCGACATCTTCTGGTTTTTGACGATTGACTATCTCTCTTACCCAACAAATAAATAAGGTGCAAATTTTATACTTCCTTATTCAAGAAAAAAACTACCCTATAAATCAATAAAAAACATTGATTTATAGGGTAGTTTATCTGTTTCATTACATCATAAATAATATGCCAAGAGTCAGGATACATACGAGCATCAGTCATTCCAGGCTGTACCTTAATGTATATTCAAGATATTACTCCCCAACCAACATGTGCAATTAACACCAAATAAAAACATCCTCTTTATCTCTCACGAAATGGCAGATGAATAAATCGAATCTTCAGCGGAATAATCAGCCTTTACATCTTCGTTTGCCTCAATGACTGGACAACTGTCCCGTCACTCAAGGAATAAATCTTCCTACTTTTTCATTTGAAATCCCTTTTTCTTTATCATAGATTTCGACACCGCGAAGGATTGTTTTCACTACCTGCGCACCAATTTCGCGGCCAATATATGGACTAATTTTGTGTCGATATGCTAAGTCCTCAGCTTTTAATACATAAGGTGCATCTTTCTTAATAAATACGAAATCCGCATCTTTCCCTACTGCAATACTGCCTTTTGATGTTAGATTAAAACGTTTCGCAGGGTTTGTAGCAATAATGGCTGCAAATTTGGATAATGACATATTACGTTTTTGCACTCCCTCATCAAATAATACGTCAACATTATTTTGTACACCTGCGATACCCCCCCAAGCTTCAAATGCATTATCCGTAGCTTTTAAGTCTGGGGTACATGGTGAATGGTCTGATGTTACGAATGAAATATCTCCGTTTAATACCCGATTCCACATGCCTTCTAAGCGTGATTGCTCACGGATTGGCGGAGAGCATTTTACAACTGGTCCGATATTATCCAGTTCTTCTTTATAGAAATATAAATAGTGTGTACATGTTTCGCATGTAATATCGACCCCTTCCTGTTGTGCTTTGACAATTTCATCTACGCCTTCCTCACAAGCTATATGAACGATGTGTACACGACATCCCGTTTCTTTCGCGAATAGAATTATTTTTCTAATCGGTTCTACTTCAGTAAATACGGGTCGAGAATCTACATAAGCGCGTAATGAGGTTTCACCATTTTTGAATGCTATTTCCCCTAACTTATCCGTAATTGCAGCATTTTCAGCGTGTACAGATAATATTTTGCCTGTTTTCGCAATTTGTTTCATACCTTCGTAGAGGGAATAGTCATCCACATTCATGAAATCTCCTTCTATAGAACGGTCACCACATGTTGCTACAAAACATTTATATGCAACAACACCGTTGTTATCTAACTCTTGAATACCTCCATCCAAGTTAAATGGTACTAAACCGCCGTAACTCGCAACGTCTACAGATAATTTTCCTTTTCCAGCTTTAAATTTTTCTTGAATAGATTCCTCATCTACCGTTGCTGGCACTTGATTTAATGGCATTTCAATAATCGTCGTTACACCGCCTTTTGCAGAGGCACGTGTTCCTGTGTCATAGCCTTCCCATTCATCACGATAGCCGCCGCCCGGCTCTGTGATATGAACATGTGCATCAACCATACCCGGAGATACAATCGCTCCTTTTGCATCGATAATTTTTGCACTTGTTCCTAAATCATTGCCGATTGCTGCAATTTTGCCATCTTTAATCCCTACTTCGACTTCTTGTTCACCATTTTCTAGAATGACTAATCCATTTTTGATAATTGAATCAAAATTCATCAAAATCATCCTCCTCTTTTAATGGTTGGATATAAAATACTGCCTTTCGTAATTGCAACCAGTCATAAGGCTATCTAAGAAGGAACTTATAACAAGGGATACTATTACTTGCAACGGTGATAATCCCAGTTGTGAAAAATCACCAACAGCTATATAATTCGGAATATTATCCACTGCTCCCATCCACAGGTTAAAAAAATTAAATAGGATGAATTTCTTTGTTCAAGTGATCTTCGGCATGATATCTTTGTTATAACCACGCTTTTCAAAAAACGAAGAATCATGTTGAAGCATAATGATTCTCCTTTAATATTTTCAACTAAAGGATTATACGTATAATAACCTTCAAAAACAGTGTACTATCAGAGTGAGAAGTTATCCTTGTAACATCTGACATATTTCATTTTTATTTTATCTTTTTCTAACAAAGATAAGGAGGCAGCCTTGATGACAACATTAAAAGAAATATTATCTGTACTGCAATTTTCAGATTTAACATTGCTGAATGAGCAGGGCGATTTGGAACGAGTGGTAGAAATGGTTGATATTACAGAAACGCCTGATATTAAAAATTTTACAACACCACACTCACTTATCGTAACAACAGGAATGAATTATCAGTATGATCAATCCGGACTTATCAATCTTATTAGCGAGTTAAATGATATACAAGTTGCTGGTCTAGGTATCAAGCTATCCCGATTTTTAAAAAAATTAGATGATGAGGTTATTGCATTTGCAAACAAATTAAAATTCCCAATTATTGAAATTCCAGAAAGTTGGAATTTGGGATCCATTACTCATCATATATCTTCATTTATCTTGGATGAAGAAACAGAAAAATTACACTTTGCATTAGATATCCAACAAGAGTTAAATGCTATGCTTATGCAAGGTTTAAGCCTGAACATGATGATTGAACGTTTAAGTAGGCTTATAAAGGTTCCTGTCATGCTGCTAAATTCTTTTCATCAAGTTGAGTCAGTGAGTCATCACTTTCATCAACACTCAGAACATGTTCAAAAAAACCTTAATTATTTCAGGAGATATTTAAATTCAGAGCAAATCGAACCAAATCATAATGGTGTTTTCCAGGAAGAATATGCTATATTTAAGGTTCCTGCATTTAAATATTTTCCGTATTATCTTATGATTTCAAATGTTAATTTGCTCAACTATCCGTTTAGTTTATTAACAATAGAACAAGCAGTCAACACACTTAGTCTCGCAATTTATAAAAATAGCAAAATCAAAGAAGCAGAGCAGCAGGATACGAACCATTTTTTCACATCGCTGATGTCCGAACATCCTGATAACCTTGTTTCACTAACACAACACACCGACCTTTTAAAAAAATATCACATTCAACCTTCCAAATTCTATCAAGTGATAATTTGTGGAATTGACAAAGAAAAGAATGTAGAAAATAGCGCCTACTTAAATGAGCGATATCAGATGACTTTTGAGTGGTTAACGCATAAGTTTACTGGGATTGACCCTTCCATTAGCATATATATGTCTCACGGTGAACGCAGATTTACGATTCTTTTACAAAGAAGACATCATTATTATTTGGAATACTGCAGATATATCCAAAAAGAGTATCAGCTATTTTTTAATAGCTCCCTTTCATTTGGCATTGGTAATGAGGTCTCCGAGCTTTCACAATTACCGCTGTCTTTTTTCGAAGCGAATGAGGCTTATGATAATAAATATGAACAAGGCGAAATGGAATTTATAGAGCCCTACAAATCCAAAAGCGTAGAAGAATTATTGCAACTCATTCCAACGAATAAATTAAAGCCATTTATCATTTATACACTCGGTCCTTTAGCTTATCCACAAACAATGAAGGAAAAAGAACTGAGATTTACATTAAATGTCTATATGGCAAACCAATGTGATCTTACAAAGACCTCAGAAGATATTTTTATTCACCGTAATACTGTGAAATATCGTATTAAAAAATGCGAAGAAATATTAGGTCAATCTGTAGAATCTCCTGATACATCACTGAGCATTCGATTGGCATTATTTGCTTCAGAGAAAATACCGTTGTAAATCAAAAGGAGAACCACTGGAAGTTTTCTTTTCTATTTATTTAGTTAGCCACTGCTTTATTCTGTCTTAACATAACAACAAGGAAAAATAGCAACGCTGCTGCTGCGAGAAGGATGGTTGCAATATAGAATGCTAATACTTGCGAGCCGGTTACATCACCAATATAACCAGTAAGTGTTGGTGCAATAACAGATGAACTCATTCCAAAGAAGTTAAAGAGAGTTAATGCTCTGGCAACTCTATCTCCTGATACGGAATCAGATACATAGGTTATTAAAACTGGATCAATCGCAAGTTTACCTAATAAGCCATATAAAATTAACGCAATATACAGTACTGCAGGATTTGGTGCAAATACTGTCAAACTTATTGTTACTGCTGCAGCAATTAATAAAAATAGAATTAAACGCAGACGCAAATGTGCATGTTTGTCTATGTATTTAGTAAATATCAAAGCACCAGGCACTGCAGTGACCGCAACTAGTGCAGCTACATATCCTACTGAACCTTGAGCAAATCCTTTTTCTGCTACAAGAAAGGATGGCAGCCAAGTGACAATCATATAATAGCCATAGCATGTTGCAAAATATACAAAATATACAACTAATTGTCTTGGAGAAAATAAGCTTTCATTTTGAATATCTGTGCTTTGTATGGCACCTTTCTTCTCTTCAGCCACTTCCTTGTCTGATGTTTGATCTTGTTTAATAAACAACACAAACACGAATGTTACAGCTACGATAACGATAGCTGTTATAAAAAGCATATAATTCCATTGAATTTCAAAACCGCCTACTAAAACCGATGATCCGATTAGTCCAATTACCATTCCTAATGCTGAACCGCTATTTATGATCGCATTGGAAAAGCTTTTTTTATCTTTTGGCGTATGTTTGGCTGATAAGGAAAAGGCTGCACCGTAATATGAACCAGTCGAAATACCAGCCAATAACGATCCTATGTATACTTGCATGATAGTTGAACTTGTGCCAATTACAAATGCAGCTAGCGCAAAAACGATAAATGCAGGAATTAACACCTTTTTTTGTCCAAACTTATCGACAAGTGCTCCTGACGGAATTTGCATACCCGTATAGGCAAAGAAATAAATAGAAGCAACCAACCCCATTTGTGTGTCACTAATATTTCCTAATGATTCTTGAATCTGTGGATATATTGGCGTAAGGATTGTACGATAAATCCAAATGGCTACCCACCCTAAACACAATGCAATAATGATCTTTTTGTAATAATTGGGGTCATGTTTCATTGTTTTTTCCACGGTATGACACGCTCCCTTTTTATTATTCAATTATATTTTTTATTTAATTAAATTGTAGGTTATAGGCCAGTCAATAACATTGTTCACTTTCAACAAAAACAAAAGTAACATTATACATTTTAGACAAAAGGCATCTGCTTAAAAATATCGATGGAATGATTC
>JAPSLU010000156.1 GCA_031180405.1 Bacillus sp. (in: firmicutes)
AAAAGATAAATATATCCTTACACCGCATGGACTTGTGAATATGAAATCCTTTTTCTCAACGAAGCTTTCGGAAGATCAAGGTGATGTTTCTGCAGCTTCTGTCAAACTTAAACTAAAGGAAGTCATAGATTCTGAAGATAAGAAAAAGCCATTTTCAGACCAAAAAATAGCGAATCACTTAAAAACATTGTATGATATTGTTATTTCGAGAAGGACAGTGACAAAATATCGTGAACAATTAAATATACCCACTTCTTCAATAAGGAAAGAATATTAAGAAAGAATGGAAGTGCAAGGGGCAGTGAAAAAAGTCATTTTTTACTCAAAGGAAAATTGCTCTTTATGTGATAAAGGGATAGCTATTATTCGTGAGCTGCAAGAAGAACTCGATTTTGAGTATGATATAGTCGATATTTATAAAGATGATGGGTTATTAGAGAAGTTTCAAATTATGATTCCGGTCGTGGAAATTGAAAAAGAAGTTGTCTCCTATGGGATTTTGGATAAAGATTCCATAAGAAAACGTTTACTTTAAAAAGTAAGGAAACATTTCTTGAATATGCAAATTTACCCTGTTAAAATAAAATTATGGCAGGGGAGATTTTTTTTTGAGAAGGTGGGACATAATACGTCACTGCGGGACCGAAAAAGTCCAGATCGACTCAGAAAGGGATAGCTAGATGAAATCACTTATAGAAGTACAAAAAAAATTATTGCCTGACCTGCTACATGTTATGCAAAAACGCTATCAAATTCTTCAATACATACGATTGATGCAGCCGATAGGACGCAGAAGTCTCTCTACAAGCCTAGGCTTAAGTGAAAGAGTACTAAGAAATGAAGTGCAATTTCTAAAGGATCAAAATCTAATTGAGATTCATACTTCTGGTATGACCTTAACAAACGAAGGAACTTCTTTGCTTATTCACCTCGAAGAAATGATGAAAGATGTTTTAGGATTATCTTCTTTGGAAAATACATTAAGGGAGAGATTCAATTTAAGCAGAGTCATCGTCGTTTCGGGTGATAGTGATCAATCTCCATGGGTAAAAAAAGAAATGGGAAGAGCATGTGTAACATGTATAAAAGAGCGATTAAAGGGTAAAAATATCGTCGCCGTAACTGGTGGCACTACGCTTGCTGCAGTTGCTGAGATGATGACACCTGATAGCAAAAATCGTGATACTTTATTTGTCCCAGCACGTGGAGGGTTAGGAGAAACAGTTGAAAATCAAGCGAACACGATCTGTGCCAAAATGGCAGAGCGTGCGAGCGGAGATTATAGACTCCTCTATGCTCCAGATCAACAGCTCAGTAAAGATGCATACCAGGCTATCATTGAAGAACCGTCGATCAAAGAAACTTTAACAATCTTGAAATCAGCCAGTATGGTCGTTCATGGAATAGGGGACGCTAAGACAATGGCGGAGCGTCGAAAAACTCCAGAAGAGCATCTTCGGAAAATTATCGAAGGAAATGCTGTTGCAGAAGCGTTTGGTTATTACTTTGACCAACAGGGTGAGATTGTACATAAGGTTCAAACGGTCGGAATTCAATTAGATGATATTGATGAAATTCCAGCAGTTATCGCAGTAGCTGGTGGTGCCTCAAAAGCAAAGGCGATTAAAGCCTACATGAAACAAGCGTTAGATTCTGTACTTATCACAGATGAAGCCGCAGCAATTGAGTTAATAAGGGATTAACACTCCCTGATTATATAAGTTCTTCTCTTATATGAGTGGAACAATTTCTTATGTAGTGTTCAAAGGTACATAACCAATGAACAAAATTAAAGGAGGAAATTAAATCATGGCAGTAAAAATCGGTATTAATGGTTTTGGTCGTATTGGTCGTAATGTATTCCGTGCAGCTCTAAAAAATCCTAACGTTGACGTTGTAGCAGTTAACGACTTAACAGATGCTAACACGTTAGCTCATCTTTTAAAATATGATACAGTACACGGAAGATTAGATGCAGAAGTTTCTGTTGACGGTAACAACCTAGTTGTTGACGGAAAAACAATCGAAGTTTCAGCTGAGCGTGACCCAGCTAAATTATCATGGGGTGCTCAAGGTGTTGAAATCGTTGTTGAATCTACTGGTTTCTTCACAAAACGTTCAGACGCTGCGAAACACTTAGAAGCAGGCGCTAAAAAAGTTATCATCTCTGCTCCAGCAAGTGACGAAGATATCACAATCGTTATGGGTGTTAACGAAGATAAATACGATGCAGCTAGCCACGATGTAATTTCTAATGCATCTTGTACAACTAACTGTTTAGCTCCATTTGCTAAAGTATTAAACGATAAATTCGGTATCAAACGTGGAATGATGACAACTGTTCACTCATACACAAATGACCAACAAATCCTAGATTTACCACACAAAGACTACCGTCGTGCTCGTGCGGCAGCTGAAAACATCATCCCAACTTCAACTGGTGCTGCGAAAGCTGTTTCTCTAGTATTACCTGAATTAAAAGGTAAATTAAACGGTGGCGCTATGCGTGTTCCAACTCCAAACGTTTCTTTAGTTGACTTAGTTGCTGAGTTAGAAAAAGAAGTAACTGTTGATGAAGTAAATGCAGCATTAAAAGAAGCTGCTGAAGGTAACTTAAAAGGTATCCTTGGATACAGCGAAGAGCCATTAGTATCTAGCGATTACAATGGTAACATCAACTCTTCTACAATTGATGCATTATCAACTATGGTAATGGAAGGCCAAATGGTAAAAGTAATTTCTTGGTATGACAACGAAAGTGGTTACTCTAACCGTGTAGTTGACCTTGCAAACTACCTAGCTTCTAAAGGTCTTTAATTCTTAAGAGTTAACTAACTATATAGCTGTAAACCAACGGGGAAAGGGGATCATCCCCTTTCCTCTTTTTGATTGAACTAGGGCATTCGTCTAAAGATTAGGCGATAAGCTGAATTTTGCAATGAATTCACAAATGCTTACCTGACCTCTCGCCTATTAGAGAGTAGCAAGTGATTTCAATATGCAATATTAGATGTGCAGTCTGCTAGTCTTAATAAAAGGGAGGGCTTTTCATGAATAAGAAATCAGTGAAAGACATTGATGTTAAAGGGAAAGTCGTCTTTTGTCGCGTTGATTTTAACGTTCCGATGAAGGATGGACAAGTTACAGATGATACTCGTATTCGTGCTGCATTACCAACAATTCAATACTTAAGTGAGCAAGGTGCAAAGGTTGTTCTTGCAAGTCACTTAGGTCGTCCAAATGGTGAAGTTGTTGAAGAACTACGCTTAAACGCTGTTGCAGAAAAGCTTCAAGAGCTTTCTGGTAAAAATGTTGTCAAAACAGATGAAGCTTATGGTGATTCTGTAAAAGCTGAAATTGCTAAATTAGAAGAAGGCGGAGTTCTTTTATTAGAAAACGTTCGTTTCTATGCTGGTGAAGAGAAAAATGATCCAGAATTAGCAAAAGCGTTTGCTGACCTTGCTGATATCTATGTAAACGATGCTTTCGGAGCAGCTCACCGTGCACATGCTTCTACTGAAGGGATTGCAAAATATATCCCAGCAGTTGCAGGTTTCTTAATGGAAAAAGAGCTTGAAGTATTAGGAAAAGCATTATCTAATCCTGAGCGTCCTTTCACAGCAATCATTGGTGGAGCAAAAGTTAAAGATAAGATCGGTGTAATTGATAACTTACTTGATAAAGTTGACAACTTAATCATCGGTGGTGGATTAGCTTACACATTCATCAAAGCTTTAGGACATGATGTTGGTAAATCATTATTAGAAGAAGACAAAATTGACTTAGCGAAATCATACCTTGATCAAGCAAAAGAAAAAGGTGTTAACTTCTACATGCCTGTTGATGTTGTTGTTGCTGATGACTTCTCAAACGATGCAAACACACAAGTTGTATCAATTGACAGCATTCCAAGTGATTGGGAAGGTCTTGATGCAGGCCCTAAGACACGTGAGATCTATGCTGACGTTATCAAAAACTCTAAGCTAGTTATTTGGAACGGACCAATGGGTGTATTTGAATTAGATGCATTCGCAAATGGGACAAGAGCAGTTGCAGAAGCACTTGCTGAGGCAAATGATACATATTCCGTTATCGGAGGAGGAGATTCAGCTGCCGCTGTCGAAAAGTTTGATTTGGCTGACAAAATGAGCCATATTTCTACTGGTGGTGGAGCATCTCTTGAATTTATGGAAGGTAAAGAGCTTCCAGGTGTAGTTGCATTAAACGATAAATAAGAAAAGCGAAATCGACCGTTCAGCGACGTATGAACTGGAGGCCACCGTATGAGATAAAGGAAACACGATGAGCTCGAGCGTCGATGTTGACTTATCGTAAGGAGGAGGGTGAAGTTCACTAGTCGCTGGTCGATGTAGCTAGACACGAAAGCTAAGTATAGAGTCGTGTTGAGAAAATTAAATCTAGGAAGTAACAACACTAGGTTAGTTGTGAAATCTTGATTAAAGGATGGTGTAAGAAATGAGAAAACCAATTATCGCAGGTAACTGGAAAATGAACAAAGTTTCTTCTGAAGCGAAAAGCTTTGTTGAAGAAGTGAAAAGCCTAGTACCTAAAGCTGAAAATGTGGACTCAGTTGTTTGTGCTCCAGCTCTATTTTTAGAAAGCCTTGTAGGTTTAACAGAAGGCAGTGACTTAAAAGTAGGTGCACAAAACATGCACTTTGAAGAAAACGGAGCATTTACTGGTGAAATCAGCCCAGTAGCACTTAAAGATTTAGGTGTTAGCTATGTAATCTTAGGTCACTCTGAGCGCAGAGAAATGTTCGCTGAAACTGATGAAACAGTTAATCAAAAAACTCTTGCTGCATTCAAACACGGTTTAACACCAATCGTTTGTTGTGGTGAAACATTAGAAGAACGTGAAGCAGGACAAACAAATGATCTTGTTGGGGACCAAGTAAAGAAAGCTTTACAAGGTTTATCTGAAGATCAAGTAAAGCAAACAGTTATTGCATATGAGCCAATTTGGGCAATCGGAACTGGAAAATCTTCTTCTGCTGAAGATGCAAACGAAGTATGTGCACATATTCGTCAAGTTGTAGCAGAGCAATTTTCTTCTGACGTAGCTCAAGCTGTTCGTATCCAATACGGTGGTAGTGTTAAGCCATCTAACATCAAAGAATATATGGCACAGCCAGATATCGATGGTGCATTAGTTGGTGGAGCTAGCTTAGAAGCGCAATCTTTCCTTCAACTTTTGGAGGCAAGCAGCAATGAGTAAAGCACCAGTAGCACTAATTATTCTTGACGGATTTGCATGCCGACAAGAAACAGAAGGAAATGCTGTTGCACAAGCGAAAAAGCCAAATTTTGACCGCTTTTGGAATCAGTACCCACATGCTCAACTAATAGCTTCTGGTGAAGCTGTTGGTCTACCTGAAGGGCAAATGGGGAACTCTGAAGTGGGTCATTTAAATATTGGTGCTGGTCGCGTTGTGTACCAAAGCTTAACACGTGTAAATGTGGCGATCCGTGAAGGTGAATTTGAAAAAAATGAAACTTTCACAGAAGCTATTAACCACGTAAAGAAAAGTGGCAAAAACCTTCACTTATTTGGTCTATTATCAGATGGTGGAGTTCATAGCCATATTCAGCATTTATTTGCTCTTCTTCAGCTTGCTGCAAAAGAAGGCGTAAAAAATGTCTACATTCACGGGTTCTTAGATGGTCGTGATGTTGGTCCTAAAACGGCAAAAGTTTACTTGGATGAACTTCAAGAAAAAATCAAAGAATACGGTGTCGGGGAAATTGCAACATTGTCTGGACGTTACTACTCAATGGACCGCGATAAACGTTGGGATCGTGTAGAGAAATCTTATCGTGCCATGGTGTACGGTGAAGGTCCTACCTACACTACTCCTGATGAATTAGTTAAGGATTCTTATAACAACGGAATCTTTGATGAATTCGTGATTCCTTCAGTCATGACTAAGGAAGATGGATCACCTGTAGCAACAATTGAAGACAATGATGCGGTGATTTTCTATAATTTCCGCCCTGACCGTGCAATCCAGATCTCAAATACGTTCACTAATGAAGATTTCCGTTCATTTGATCGTGGTGAAAAACATCCTAAAAATCTTCACTTCGTGTGCTTAACACACTTCAGTGAAACAGTTGATGGATATGTGGCATTTAAGCCAACAAACCTTGATAATACGATCGGTGAAGTATTATCCCAAAACAACCTAACACAACTTCGTATTGCGGAAACGGAAAAGTATCCTCATGTTACCTTCTTTATGAGTGGTGGACGTGAAGAGAAGTTCCCTGGTGAAGAGCGAATCTTAATTGATTCTCCAAAAGTAGCAACATATGATTTGCAGCCTGAAATGAGTGCTTATGAAGTGACGGACGCGTTACTTGGTGAAATTGCAGCTGACAAATTTGATGCGATTCTTTTAAACTTTGCTAATCCTGATATGGTTGGGCATTCCGGAATGCTTGAGCCAACAATCAAAGCAATCGAAACAGTTGATGAGTGCTTAGGTAAAATCGTTGATGCGATTATCGCAAAAGGCGGTAAAGCAATCATCACAGCAGACCATGGAAACTCTGATGAAGTTGTTACATTAGAAGGTGAGCCAATGACAGCTCATACAACGAACCCAGTACCAGTCATCGTGACTGAAAATGGCGTAACACTTCGTGACGGTGGAATTTTAGGTGACCTTGCTCCAACAATGCTAGACCTTTTAAATGTTGAAAAACCAGTTGAGATGACTGGAACTACATTAATCAAAAAATAAAAATTTCTTTTAAAAAGGAGACTAACAATATGCCATACATTGTAGACGTATATGCTCGTGAAGTTTTAGACTCTCGCGGTAACCCAACAATTGAAGTAGAAGTACACACTGAATCAGGCGCTATGGGACGCGCATTAGTACCAAGTGGTGCTTCAACAGGTGAATATGAAGCAGTTGAGCTTCGTGACGGTGACAAAGAACGCTACCTTGGAAAAGGTGTTCTACAAGCTGTGAAAAACGTAAACGAATTAATCGCTCCAGAATTACTTGGTTTCGAAGTAACTGAGCAAATCGCTATCGACCAAGCGTTAATCGAGCTTGACGGTACTGAAAACAAAGGTAAACTAGGTGCGAACGCAATCCTTGGTGTATCTATGGCTGCTGCTCGTGCTGCTGCAGATTACCTACAAGTTCCTTTATACCAATACCTTGGTGGTTTCAGCGCGAAAACTCTTCCAGTACCAATGATGAACATCGTTAACGGTGGAGAGCATGCTGATAACAACGTTGACATTCAAGAATTCATGGTTATGCCAGTAGGTGCTGAAAACTTCCGTGAAGCACTACGTATGGGTGCTGAAATCTTCCACAGCTTAAAATCAGTTCTTTCTGCTAAAGGACTTAACACTGCTGTAGGTGATGAAGGTGGATTCGCTCCTAACTTAGGATCAAACGAAGAAGCTCTTCAAACAATCATCGAAGCAATTGAAAAAGCTGGTTACAAACCAGGTGAGCAAGTAATGCTTGCTATGGATGCTGCTTCTTCTGAGTTCTACAACAAAGAAGACGGTAAATACCATCTTTCAGGAGAAGGTGTTGTAAAAACTTCTGCTGAAATGGTTGACTGGTATGAAGAAATGGCTTCTAAATACCCAATCATCTCAATCGAAGACGGTTTAGATGAAAACGATTGGGAAGGTCACAAACTATTAACTGAGCGCCTTGGCGGTAAAGTTCAACTTGTTGGTGACGACTTATTCGTTACAAACACGAAAAAACTTGCTGAAGGTATTGAAAAAGGAATCGGTAACTCAATCCTTATCAAAGTTAACCAAATCGGTACTCTTACTGAAACGTTCGAAGCAATCGAAATGGCTAAACGCGCTGGTTACACAGCAGTAATCTCTCACCGTTCTGGTGAAACTGAAGATACAACAATTGCTGACATCGCGGTTGCAACAAACGCTGGTCAAATCAAAACTGGTGCTCCATCACGTACTGACCGTGTTGCGAAGTACAACCAACTTCTACGTATCGAAGATCAATTACAAGACGCTTCAAGATACGATGGAATCAAAACTTTCTATAACCTAAAGAAATAATATAAGTGAGGGACTGCTGCATCATATGGTGCAGCAGTTCTTTTTTTGATGGAAAAGAGCGCAGTTCTTGGCGGAATTTGTCTAATAGTAAATAAGTAGGTGGTAAACAAAATAAGTTTTATTTATCGAAAATATGTACATAGAATCGAAAATATTAAGTCAGAAATAGTAAACAAATAACTTCCTAGCAGGATTTTCAGGGAAAACAGGGAACTTATATTGCATAACTTATTATGGAGTGAGAGTATGATCATAAAAACCGTGAAATCCCCCGTATCATTCTTCAATTAGAAGCTTTACTCAACAGACTACCTCAAAACCATCCGAAAATCCCTCAAATTATTGAAGATCTAAACATTAGAAATGCTGGATTTAAAGGAGAACTAGCTATTGAATACCCATTAAGTTTTCTAGAAGAAAAAGACTATTCAATATTTCATGACCTAAGACTAAAAACGAATAAACACTATTTTCAACTTGATACATTGATATTAAATCCGAAAGTAGCAATTATACTAGAAGTGAAAAACTATTCAGGTACCATTTACTTCGATCCAGTATTTAAACAGCTGATTCAGACGAAGGAAGGTGTTGAAAAAGGTTACCCTTATCCTCTTTCACAATTAGAGCGACATGAATTACAACTAAAGGAATGGCTGGAAAAAAATAAATTAAAACAAATTAACATTGCATCACTTGTTGTCATTAGTAACTCCTATACAATTATTCGCACTTCTCCAGCAGAGAGAAATCTTCATCAAAAAATTATCCACAAAGAAGAGTTACCCACCAAAATTCCAAGGCTGGTCAATTCTCAAAATACGCAATCACTTGAAGAAAAAGACTTAAAAAAGATATCCCGAAATTTGGTTAACCAACATTGTGAAAGAGACTCTTCCATACTTGAAAAATATAAACTAAAGGAAAATGAGCTAATACTAGGTGCGATATGCAAGATTTGCGGATCACTCCACTTACAAGAATAAAAGCCAACTGGCACTGTCCGACATGTAATACGAAAGATAAACTAGCACATATAAGAGCACTTAATGATTATAAATTGCTCATCAAACCAACAATAAGAAATAGTGAGCTAAGAGAATTTTTAAGGATAGAATCTATCCTTGTTGCTAATAGATTGCTGCAATCATTGAAACTTAAGTTTTATGGGGAAAAAAAGGGACGAGTATATTACCTCTAGAGGGGTGTGCATTTTGTCGAAAAAAGTCTAATAGTAAATAAATTTTAATAATAGAAAATATAATCTTAGAACAGATAATAAATACACAAAAATAGAAAATAAATACAAAGAATAGAAAATATATCCCCAAGTAGAAAGTATTAATCTGCCTTCGCCTGAATAACCCCTATTCTTAACTTAATATTGTATCCCACACCCAATTATGGTACATTTAAACTATCTACTTGTGCGCATTTCAGGAGGTGTCAACTCATGCATACAGCATTAATTATTCTACTTGTTCTTGTATCCATTGCTTTAATAATAGTTGTGTTATTACAAACTAGTAAAAGCGCAGGGTTATCAGGTGCAATCTCTGGTGGTGCCGAGCAGCTTTTTGGAAAGCAAAAGGCTCGTGGTTTGGATCTTATTTTACACCGCGCAACGATTGTATTATCCGTATTATTCTTTGTTTTGACAGTTTTAGTGGCATATGTCGTACAATAATGATAGAGGTAAAGGGTCTGTAGTAACAGGCTCTTTTTTTTAGGTAAATTATTAGTAATGACGTCTTTTTGTCCAAGACGCTTGCCCTTTTGTTTTTATAAGCAAACATATTGGTCAAGCTCTTCCTAGTTTGTTTAAAATAGAATACATAGCAAAAGCTTTCAGTAAGTAATACTGAACCCAAATATGGGTTAAACTAACTAAAAGGTGTAGAAGGAGTAACGAAGAATGAAAAGAGTTTTACCAAAACCATTTACATTTGAAGGTGGAGACAAAGCTGTGTTGTTATTACACGGCTTTACAGGGAATACTGCGGATGTAAGGATGTTAGCACGCTACCTGAGTGAAAGAGGGTATACGTGTCATGCCCCACAATATAAAGGACATGGTGTACCGCCAGAGGAACTTGTTCATACAGGACCTGAGGATTGGTGGAAGGATGTTTGTGCAGGCTATGAACACCTGAAGCAAATGGGGTTTGAAGACATAGCTGTTGGTGGGTTATCACTTGGTGGTGTGTTCTCGTTAAAATTAGGTTACACCATGCCGGTAAAGGGTATTGTCCCAATGTGTGCGCCCATGTATATCAAAAGTGAAGAAGTTATGTATCAAGGTGTTCTTGATTATGCCAGAAATTATAAGAAG
>JAPSLU010000157.1 GCA_031180405.1 Bacillus sp. (in: firmicutes)
CCGCCAGCCACCTCTTGAAAAATTAAAAAGCCTTTCTAAATTATACGGTGTCTCAGTAGACTATATCCTCGGGCTATCGAATGAACGCAGTACAGTAGAGTTTATGCAAATGAGATTAAAAGAGGTTTGCTTGAAAAGAGGTCTTCAGTGGGATGGGCTTGAGATTCCTGATGATGTCCTATTATTGCTAGAAAGTGTATTAGATAGAGCGAGTCAGCAGCAGGTAACAGGTGATAATCAAATATCATGAATGACGAAGGGATGCCTTAAGGGAATCCTTTTTTTTATGCAAATCTTTATGAATGGTAATGAGAGAAACTGCCATACTAAACAGCATAGTTCGCTTTAAGTGAACGATGACGAGGAGTTTCAAGGTGATTAGGGTATAAGGAGGAGACAGGTAATGGCTTTTTTAAAGGGAATATTCAAAAAGAAAAAGCAGATCACCTCTCAGCTTCCAAAGCCTTCAAGTCAGGTAATGGATGATTTGAAACATCTGAGCACGAACGTACAAGATGGAGATGCTCTCCAGAATATCGAGAATATCTTTGGTGAGGATCATGATTTTGTGAAACGAGAAATGATTGCGTTAGAACATATACCTGCAACAGTTCTTTATTTGAATAGCATTACAGATAAGGATGCCATTAGTAAAGAGGTGATGAAGCCTCTTACAGAGTCGAAGGCATGTCAACAAGATAACGAACCATTAAAAGACTATATATTGAAAAAAGTATTATTTCATGCAGATGTGAAAACAGAAACAGAGCTTACGAAAGTTGTTGAGGGGTTAATTCGTGGAAACACAGTGTTAATTTTAAAAGGGCTTAACGATGTCTTTTTAATTAATACGTATAAGACAGATAAGCGGAGTATTTCTCAGCCAGACACTGAGCAGGTTATTCGCGGGTCTAGAGAAGGATTTATCGAAAATTTACAAAGTAATACAGCGCTTATTCGCGCGCGTATTCCGATTCCTGATTTAAGGGTGAAATCATTAAAAATTGGGACGATGACACAGACAAATGTTGTCATTTGTTACATTGATGGAGTTGTTAATCAAGCTTTAGTAGCAGATGTTGAGAAGAGGCTAAACAATATAAACGTTGACCGGATTCTTGATGCAGGGTATATTGAGCAGTTTATTCAGGATAATCCACGATCCCCGTTTCCTCAAGTGAAGAGCACAGAACGGCCAGATGTGACGGTGGGAAATTTACTTGAAGGGAGAGTTTGTATTTTAGTTGATGGATCCCCATTTGTTTTGATTGTTCCTGCCACCTTTGCTCAGTTCTATCAAACAAGTGAGGATTATAATGAACGGTTCATTATGGTTAGTGCGGTTCGAATCGTTCGCGTTGTTGCGTTATTATTTTCTCTTATTATGCCTTCACTATATGTGGCGATCCTTTCCTACCATCCCGAGCTGATCCCGACTGCATTTGCGGTAGCGATTACAAGTGGAAGAGCAGGGGTACCCTTTCCAGCGGTTGTTGAGGTATTTCTTATGGAAGCAGCAATGGAAATATTGCGTGAGGCAACGGTTCGGATGCCAAAGCAGGTAGGGGGAGCATTGTCCATTGTCGGGGTGCTTGTTATCGGGCAGGCTGCAGTTGAGGCAGGCTTTGTTAGCCCAATTACAGTTGTTGTCATTGCGTTAACGACAATCGGCTCCTTTGCAACTCCTGCCTACAATATGGCGATTGGCTTTCGGATGATGCGGTTTCCGCTTTTGATTATGACAGGATTATTAGGATTTTATGGGCTAGTGCTTGGACTATTATTAGTCAATAATCATGTATTATCATTAAAGTCGTTCGGTGTTCCGTATTTTAGTCCGATGGCGCCGCTTAATTTAGAAGGTCTGAAGGATACGGTTATTCGCGCGCCGTTAAATTGGCTATTGGATCGTCCTGAGGAATTACATCCGGTGAATAAACGAAGAATTCGACCAAATGACCTTGGGCCAACAAATCCTTTGGCAGATGAACATGTCAATAGCGAAGGTGGGAACAAGAAAAAATGATGATTGAGCCTAGACGAATTAGTGTTTTCCAGGCAGCGGCTATTATGATTAACAGTTCAATAGGGGTGAGCCTGCTTGCTTTGCCGCGGATTGCGAGTGAGAAGGCTGGTTCTGGTGCCTTATTTGTGACATTCCTTGCCGTCATACTTTTTATCACTAGCGTCTGGATTTGTTCTACTTTAGCAAAGCGATTCCCGAAAGAATCCTTTCTAGCCTATAGTCAAACGATTATCGGAAAACGATTAGGAAAAATTGCAGCCTTCATGATGATTTGTTTTTTTCTCTTTACCACATCGATTGTGTTACGAGAGTTTGGCGAGGTATTGAGTACATCCTTGATGCAGGAGACGCCAATCTCGGTGACGATATTATCGATGCTTGTCTTAATTGCAATCACAACAAGAAATAACATTACAACCATATCGTATTTTCATACCTATTACCTGCCATTTATCGTCATCCCTATTGTTTCCATCGCCATCATTGCCTTTAAAGATATTGATTGGCGTCACTTGAAGCCTTTTTTAGGGAATGAAACAACGCTTGCCGATTTTGTAGGTGGAGGGATTTCAATAGCAGGTCTGCCATTTATTCCGATTACGCTGTTTATTATTTTTGTCATTGCCCCACATATGGTTGAACCGAAACGAATTGTGAAAGGCGCATTGTCAGGTGCCTTTGTTGCAGCCATAATGTTTTTTCTTGCTACAGGGATTACTTTAGCCGTATTCGGTGCAGAGGAATTAAAAAAATCGATGTGGCCAATGCTTGTGTTAACAAGAATGTCAGAGCTTCCAAGCTCAATTTTAGAAAGACTCGATATTCTTTTTCTCATGGTTTGGATTATTTCAGCCTTTACGACTTTGCTATCAGGCTATTTGATCTGTATAGAATTTGCTAGTCAATTATTTCGATTAAGAAGTCATCGTGTGCTCTCGTATCTCGCTCTTCCGCTTCTCTATGCCCTTGCCTTTTATCCGAGAAATGCCCTTCATTTATCGCAAATCATGAGTCATGTCGGAGTATGGAGTGTAATGATAACGACAGGCTACCCACTTGTTCTTTTATTGATTGCCATTGTAAGAGGAAAGGAGGGGGAAGCTTGTGAAAGGTCCGATGCGACAAAGTAGCAAATGGGTTCTCATTCTAGCTGTTTTCGTCCTTTTAGCAGGATGCTGGGATCGCAAGGAAATTGAAGAAAGGGCAACAATTTTAGGACTTGCGATTGATTTAGCTGAGGAGGATGAAGAGCCTCCAGCCATTACACATCCTGATCATGAAGAGATGCCATCCTCGAATTTAGGAAAAATAAAAGTAACCGCACAGCTTGCTGTACCAGGACAAATTCCTCTAGGGCCATCCCAAGGAGATAGTGGGAGCTCATCACAGGATAAAGTATGGATCGTCGAAGGAATTGGCAATACGATTGATGATGCGATGCAGGCGCTTCAGCAGCAGCTGGCATTTCAAGTCTTCTTTGGCCAATTACAGGTGATTATTCTTTCTGAGGATGTCGCGAAAAAAGGGGTTGAGCATATTAATGAATATTTGCGCAGAAGACCCGAAATAAGACGAACCGCATGGATGGCTGTGAATGAAAAGGATGCAGCAAAGACGATGAAGGCAGCTCCTAAGCTTGAACGAATTCCAGCGATTTATTTATCAACCGTTTTTGAAGAAGCGGTTAAAATGGGGAAATTTCCAGATGATGATTTAGGAGGATTTTGGGTTGACTTATCAAACAAAGGTCAGGATGCCTTTCTGCCATTTATTACAGTTAAGGGGAAGGAAAATATCGAAATAAGTGGAATAGCGTACTTTAGTAATTCGAAAATGGTAGGTAAAACGAAGCCATATCAAATTGCTTATTTTAATGGACTGACTGGTAAAAATCCAGGTGGTTCTGTTGCAATCGTTAAACTTGATGAAGAGAAATCGGTCATGTTCCAATCAACGAAGCGAAAGGCAGATTACGAGGCAAAGCTTAAAAACGGGAAGCCAGAATTCAAGGTGAATGTAGAGGTTACAGGAGTTATTCGCGAAAAGAATACAAATAAGATAAAATTGGATGATCATCAAACGATAAGGAAAATCGAAACAATCGCAGGGGAATTATTTAAAAAGGAATATGTCGAACTCATTAAAGAAACTCAGGAAAAAAAGTCTGACATATTTGGTTTTGGCGAATATGTCAGAGGAGATTTATCCACCTATTGGGATGAAAACATAAAAACAACTGATAAGTGGAAGGAGATATACAAAGATTTGAAAGTGGAGGTTTCCGCAAAAGTGAAGATCGACCGTGTTGGGATGAAGGCTTCCTAAATCGTAGGAAGTCTTTTTGTATAGGATGATTTTCACGTAACATGTTATTCTTAAAAAGACGTAATGAAAGTACTAAAAGAATATAGGTGAAAACATGGCGAAAAAGTGGAAAATAGAACAGCCAAAAATTCCAGTAAATTTACCAGAAATGAACTTTCAGGAAATTCATGAGAGAGAAGAACCGTACT
Source organism: Bacillus sp. (in: firmicutes) (assembly GCA_031180405.1). GTDB lineage: Bacteria > Bacillota > Bacilli > Bacillales > Bacillaceae > Metabacillus. Next base: position 4,540 of record JAPSLU010000157.1, read on the forward strand.
TAACAGATTGTCTCATCTCAAACTGTGTGATTGAAAGAGAGCGGATTGAACGGGCGGAGCTGTCACAAATCGTTTTTAAAAATGTAACATTTAGTGATGTATCCTTTCATCGCCTTGAATTACTTGATGTCGTCTTTGAGGATTGTGATTTATCAAATGCGGATTTAATCGGGGCGATCATCCATCGAGTTGAATTCAAAAACACGAAATTACTAGGAACAAATTTTTCCGAAGCTAGTCTGGAAAATGTCTTGTTTGAAAACTGTAATTTAAACTTAAGCTCACTTGGCTATGCAAGTATGAAGCAGGTCAAATTTGATCATAGCCCACTCCGATCAGCTGACTTTTACGAATGTCGACTTGCAAAGGTGCTTTTTGAGCATTGTGACTTAAATGAAGTGAATTTTGGCGAAACGTCTTTAAAGGGAATCGATATAAGCAGCTCAACGTTTGAGCAATTAACCGTATCATTAGAGGATTTAAAGGGCTGTACGGTCTCACAGGATCAGGCGCTTGGCTTTGCTGCGATGTTAGGGTTGAAAATTAAGAGTTGAGTGGAATCACAGGCGTAGTGGATGAAAAAGCTTACTTCTGTGGAATGAGAGAAAGGAAAATTGTTTTTTTGCGATTAAAGAAACTCATAGAGTTTAACGTTGATTCTATAAATAAAATTGGACTTCCATTATTTTGGAAGTCCATAAATCTATATATACTCTTGTTCAGCTAAATCACCCGTTAGTTAAATAAGAAAAGGGACGCCAACACGCGCCCGATTGTGGAATGAAAATATAAAAATGTACTTTATTTATACCACTCATCTTTAATTTGATTTATCCTCAAATTCTTCCATTCCTCTCTCCATAAGTCCCAATATGGAATATCTTTTGATGATGGTGGCAATTCACATGGGTCTATCTGAACAATAGATGGGAGTACTACTGAATCTCCAATTAATAATGCTTCTCCTGCTTTCAGTGACGGCATTTTCTCAATAAGATTTCCTAATGTATCAGGTAAAAGTTTCTTAACATAGTTTTGGTCATGTGGATTTGTTAACCTCATTGCAATGAAATTATTGCATTGAGAGAAAATAGTTTCCGATAATTCTGATGGCCTTTGACTTGCTAGAAGTAGTGAAACACCATATTTTCTTCCCTCTTTAGCTATTCTTTCAATTGAACTTTTTGAAGAACGGTATTTGGATAAATCGCTATTTGGCACATACTTATGTGCCTCCTCATAAACTAAAAGTATTGGGGCATCATTATTAATTGTTTCATTTGGATTTTCCTCACACCTTAATCTTTTGTAGAAATATCCATATTCAAAAATTATGCGAGAAATGAGTGACACAGTAATACTAAGAACTTCAAATGGAACTCCACTTAAATCAATTACTGTTATATTTGATTCTGAACCTTCATTGTACCCTAGTAAATTTTTTAAAGTTTCTTCAAATGTAATTACTTTAGACTTCTCACCCAATAAAAAGTCATACCTCTTATCATTGATTTTATTTTCTAAGCGATTTAAAAAGTTAATCAATTTTCCGTTAACACCGGATGCTGATGTTCCAACAGGACTTAATTTTTCATTAAACAGTCTATGTTGGCTTTCTTCACAAAATATGAATTCTTCTTCATTTTCATCTTTCCATATAATTTGATTATCCTTGTTTTTTCGTTCTATATTTTTATACTTTAAATACTGTAATACTTCTTCTAAATTGAAAAATACAGGTGAATCAAAGTGGATTTTCTCCCTTTCCTCTTTACTTCCACCCAAATTAAGTTTACGATTTTGTACGATAGCTTCTTTAAACACATTTCTTTGATTATGATCATTAGCTTCTGTGTCTAGAAAAAGTTCTTCCAACTCTTCGCTATTTAATAACCAATAAGGTAATGTAAGACTATTAATATCAAAGTAGTTTGCATTTGGAAATGCTGACTTGTATTCTGAATGAATATCAAAAAGAATAATATGCGAATTGTTTATTGAAGAATATTCACCATTCTTTTCGGAAACTGCTTTCTGTAAAATTGTTGTTAAAGTATGAGATTTTCCAGAACCAGTTGAACCAACAATTGCAATATGTTTATTAAAGAATTTATTACCGTTTACTGGTATCTTAACATTGCTATTTGTTGATAAGGAAGAAAAAATAAAATCTTCGTCATTGGAAGGATGACTATAAATTTTTCTTATTTCTTCTTCTGTTGCAGGTTCCACCTTTTTAGGAGGTATAGCTAGTGAATCTCCTCCTCTAATAAATTCACCACCTTTAATTAGTCCCAAAGGATTAGCTTCAATTATATAGTTTCTTTTACCTTGATCTGACACTTCTATCGAAAAATTTTCTATTATAGTAATTAAAATTGAATTTTCGTTATCCATTACTCTTAGATAAGATCCAACTCTCAACGTTTCATCTGCTTTTTTAAAATTCTCCAAGTCATCTACCGATATTTTGACTTTATTGGGATAAACCGCAATTACCTCAGCATTTACTTCTTCTAAAGTAAGTGTCATATCAAATAATCTCCTTTATATCTTTAATTTCGTCAACTTGAATTTTTATATGTTTAATTTCTTGATGAGAGTTAGTGTAATAGGAGTTCTCTATGTAAAACTGGTAGACTTCTTTTGTTCTCTTTATCTCTTTTAATGTCAAGTCTAGATAATCAATCTGGTTAATTATTTTTAATTTTATTTGATTATTATAATTGGCGGTTTCACATATTGACTCTGGTGAAAAGGACGCTCCTGCAAAATCAAAACCGTCTGATATTTTAAATCCTTCTTTATATAGTTCAGATTTAAGGTTTATTAATTCTTCAGCAGGAAGATTGTGTATATAAACATAAGGACAGAATGGTGTTGTAGCCCTTTTCGATAAATTTGACCACTTTCTTGAAATTAAGAATAACAATTCTTTTAAATCAGACCGTAAATATTGTCTCTCATTAATTTCAATTAGAAAAAATCTTTCAAATGGAGACGTATTTAAAGATGTAAAGTATTCTTTTCTAAGGTTAGCTAGAAATTGTTTCTTTCCTTTTAGTGCAATGAACCACTCATTAAATAATAACTTTTTGTTATCAACCTTATCTAGAAATTTCCTTTTAGATATTTGTCTATCCTCAACCTTACTTTTGATTGCAAGTTCTTTAATTACTTTAAGTGCATTGTTATAGTAGTAGTGTTCTGCCTGAAAACGGCTGCAATTAAATAATTTTTTAAATGAATCAATAATCTCTTCATATTGGTCAACATAGCTAACGGCATTGATATTAATAGTAAGGTTTTGAATAAAATTTTCTAAATCTCGATTATCAAGTCCAAGTTCAATATGGTATTCATGTTTAACTTTATTGCTTGTATAAGTAAGAAAATGTTTTTTTAGAAACTCAACTGTTATGGGCAATACAAGTTTGTCTTGCCCAGACTTATAGTGACCATATAAATAATATTGGACTTGTGATTTTTTCCCTTCTTTCACTTCTTTAAAATGATTCAGCATTAGCCTCATGGGTTTTGCTATTATTGAATGATTGTATTCAGTTTTTGCGTAATACTTACATTGTGTTGCAATTTCTTCATCAATGGTCTTAATATCTACATCTTCTATTCCTTCAACAGTAATAGAATCATCTATATTGACCAAATTAAGGAGTCTTAATATAGTGTAATCAAATTGATAAACATACCCAAGAATTGTTTCTGTTGCAGATCTTTTAGTCATTTTCATCTCCATAAAAAAATTTTTAAGTTGCACTATAATACATCCTTCGACAAAACATTGCAAAAATCCTACAAAAAACGAAAATATAACCAACGACCTCACTGAATTCTTCATAAATGTAATCTATCTCTTCAACTTTTACTATATTCTCTATAATTTAAGTTTAATTGTATCTCCCTTTCCATAATTTGGATCTATCGTGGAACGAGTTGGAAATTTTTTCTTCTACTAACCTGCCCCCATAGTAGAAGAAGAAAAACTAAAACTCTAAAGAGGATCCCAAACTATTCCAAAAAGCGGTATTTTCATCTATGCCCGATATAATCTTTTCATGTTTTTGGCAAACTTCTATAACCTGAGTATATCAAAGGTTTCCATAATTAGGATTAAATTTCCTTCTAGAATGCTTGTAGTAGCTGTTTATCCTCTAAATACAAAAATGGCGTGTCATAATGTTGTCAGTTTACACGCCATTTCCTTTGTCAATTTAAAATTTGTACTCCAAAACAGAACCCTTTGAGACGATCCCCATGCTTTTTTTATAATATAAAAATCCAAAACACAATCGCTAGTAAAAAGCGGTAAATAGCAAAAGGAATGAGCTTAATCTTATTAATTAGGCTAAGGAAGAATTTAATCGCGATTAACGCGACTACAAAAGCTGTGACAAACCCTGTAATAAACAACGGCAAATCACTACTGCTTAAATGATTCCAGCTTTCGAGTAAATCCTTTCCAGAGGCGGCAAACATAATCGGAATCGCCATAATAAACGTAAATTCTGAAGCAGTCCGATGATTCATGCCGACGAGAAGTCCGCCTGATAACGTTGCTCCTGACCTTGAGAAGCCAGGCATTAACGCTAAGCATTGAAAGAGCCCGACAGCAAATGCTTGCTTATAGGAAATTTGGTCAAGTGTATGTGCAACAGGTGCTGGTTTAAATTTCTCAGCAATAATCATTAGCACACCACCAGCAACTAATGTCATAACAACCGTTTGTGGTGAAAACAACACATCCTTGATCGTATCATAAAAAAGGACGCCACCAATTCCGAACGGAAGCATACCAATCGCAATATGGAACACGTTTAGCTTTCCTATACTATCCTTCTCTTCACTTTTATGTAAGCCGAAAATCGTCAGAATTCTCCTCCAAAATAGAACAACAACTGCTAGAATCGAGCCTAACTGAATGACAATTTCAAAGGTTGAGGCACGTTCCCCGTGAAAATTAAGAAGATGGCCAGTCAGGATTAAGTGACCAGTTGAGGAGACTGGTGCAAATTCTGTTAACCCTTCGACAATCCCCATGATGATGCCAATAATAATATCCATTTTATTTCTCCTTTTTCAAAGCTATAGTCTTATAAGTAGAGTTTAAATTTAAGTTAAGGTATTTTTCCTGTTATTCTCCGAACAAATCGGAAATAGAGATGACATTTTTGTCACTTTGAAGAGGAGAATGCAGCCATTTACTAAATGTGCTTTTACATGTCGTTATTGAATCATTTTTCGAGCATAAATCAAGCCTCATTAGGTTTTATGAACAAATTGAAAAAACAATAAAATAACTATTTGACATGGAACGCGTTTCATCAATTAGACTTAAGCCAAATAATAGGAAGTGAGGAGAGTCTAATGATTTCAATAATCATCCTTTGCATTGTGATATATTTGGCGTCATACTTCTGTTTAAAGTCATCAGGGCAATCAATGGACGTTAAGTCAATGAAGGACTTTGACGATTATTTTATTTAAAAGTAACGCTTCATTTATGTTTTTAGATGGTAGCATCGTTTTGCACTTCTCTCTTTAGGAAATGGTATGATGAACGGGGATAGACTATAAATGGAAACCTATCAGGCTTTACTGCCGGTTAAACGTGAGAATATGACATGTTTGAAAAAAAGGTGAGCATATGACAAATATTAAAGATTTAGCGAAGTTGGCTGGAGTTTCTGTGACGACGGTATCTCGTGTGTTAAATGATCATCCATATGTAAGCAAGGAAAAACGGGATGCGGTTGTAAAGGCGATCGAGGCAACGAATTATTATAAAAATATTAATGCTGTGCATTTAAGTAAAGGGAAAACAAATATGATGGGGGTTGTCGTTCCCTTTATCGATCATA
>JAPSLU010000158.1 GCA_031180405.1 Bacillus sp. (in: firmicutes)
GATTCCATTCTTGATTTGTTTTCATTGAGCCCGCCCTCCCGCAAATAACATTTCTTGTCGTTCGCGGCGCATTAACTCGCGTGGATCGGTTATGACTATCTCCAGGTCTCTTGCTTCTAATAACCAGTTGTGTTGGTGAATGGCTGGATCAATACCGTAGCGTTCATCCATCAAGATATGTACGTCATCACACGCCTGGAATAGGTCTTCAATCTGCTTACCTGCTTCCTTCAAGAGACTTTCTTCATCTGTCGATAACGAATCCCATGGTCGCCTTTTACGCTCCCATTCAATCAATGCCTGTGCTTCATGGATTACATCCTGGCATTGTTTGATCAGGTTATATAAAGTAGCTGTAAGATTGACCATCAAGCGCGGGTCAGTCGGCGGTGGCGCATCGCCAAACAGATGTTTTATCATTCGAATCGATCGGTGATTGCCACATTCCTTCACGAACGCTTCCGCGTCCTCTCGGGATGGTGTCGCTCGACCATTAATTACATCCGATACCCATCGTGCTGATCTTCCGAGCCTCTTCCCAAGTGATTCGTACGTCAGTTGTTCGCCTGTACGCTGATTTTGATAAGCATATTCACAGATGTCATGTATCCGAGAGCGAGAGTATAGTGAGATTGTAGTGCTGTTGTTCTCCATTTGTTCTCCTCTTTTCTATTTGGGTTTCGAATTACAATGAAACTGTGCTCATCTTTCAGACTTCCCCTCGGTTACTGCCTTGGGGTTTTTCTTTTAGGCCACACTAGAAACTGGTAGGACTTTCCATAACCCCTGTCGAATCTGATGTCGGAAGAACGTGAACTTTGGAGAGTGGCGTTCTTCAGAGGCCGAAAAAGGAAGGGGTGAAAATGTGAGTACTGCAGCTAACATTCTTTGCAAAAATTGTGATAACCGATTTATTGTTTACTTTTCATCAATCAACTCAGGTGATAGACAATTCAAATGTCCACATTGTCTTGTTGAAATGGATGAGAAGATGTCTAAGGACGTAATACATGCATTAGCTACTGTTCATGATCTGAACTATCACTTCAAGAAGTATCACTCCGAACGACAAGCACCTTTGTTCAGTGTTTCTATTGAGGAAACTTATGTTCCAGCGAATAAATTTCGGATATAAACTCCAATAAATCTCGTGCAATCGCTGGTGTAATCATGTTAGAACGCAGTTGTTCTAAAGTTGATTGAGTGATTTGATTGATTTTTTCCGCGCCGCAGAAGCTTTCCAAAAGTGCCCTTTTCTTTTTTAGTGCTTCTGCGGTTGCAATAATATTAGATAACTGTTGCATCGTTTCACCTCTCTTTCATCACACAACTGCATGCAGCGTCGAGTCTTGGCAGTGACCCCACCTGACCTTGTTTCACCCTTACCTGGTGAAATGGTGGAATGTATTATGGCGCGGCTCATATCTTCGCTCGCTCCCGCTCTTCGTCGCTCTATGCAGTTGTGTGAGTGTCGTCCAGCACTCCCTTTAGGCAGTTTCCTCTTTCTTTACTGGTTGATCAGTATCAGTAACTTCCTTTGGTTCTGCTGGTTTTGACTTAAGCAAAACCTCCAAAGCATGGACCATACGTTTCATATCTGGTGCGAACTCGCGATGGAATTCGATCCCTTTAGGTGGTTTGATCATTGTGGGTCTCCCTTCACGCTGTTTCGGTATTGTCTGTAGACAATGATTTATTTAAAAAAATATAATCTTCCACTATTAAGTTTTCTTCCTTACAAAGCTTAAACAGTCCTATAAACAGTTTCGCTCCACCATTTTTCTTACCATTCAAGATCCGGAATAGGTATGAATACTCGACTCCTACCTTCTCCGCTAGTACGGGTGTGCTCCACCCCCGAGACTCGGCAAGTTTTTCTATGGCCTGGATGTTTACTCGCATTTTACTCACCTCCCCATTGTCTGCTTGCAATACAAAAATACCATGTCCACAGACAATGGTCAAGTTGTTTTATTGCCTGTAAACAACAGTTTTTTGCTGTCTCCATTGTCTATAGGCAATTTAAGAAGTAATATTATATTGTATTGGAGGGAAAGTCATGGAATTCGATAAAGCTGAATTTGCAAGGCTTCTAAACTTGGCTAAAGGTACACGATCCATTAACAAATTTGGCATGGATTCTGGAGTTGACCCTGGTTACATATCTCGCTTGTTACGATGTCTTATTGAGAATCCACCAAGCGCGTTGATTATTAAGAAGCTAGCTGACAAAGCCCATAACGACATTGCTCCTGAAACCTTGATGATAGCAGCTGGTTATATTGAAGATGGGGCATCCTCCCTATCTGACAAGAAGGACAAACCACTTTCTGAATATGAAAGCTTATTCTTCTACGAATTAGAAAAACTAAGCGAAGAAGATAAAAAGAAGGCCTTAGAGCATGTAAGGTACTTGAGATATATTGCGGAGCAGCAGAAATGACAACGAGACGAGCTACTTTATAGCCGTCTCGTTTTTATTAGTGAATATATTAATCATGGTATCTTCGTTACTTTTAATACAGAACATTTTAATGTCCTTGTTTAATATTTCTGCTACATGTACATTTGTTTCCGTGGTATCAAATTTGAATCTATTAATGTGTTTTTTTCAATGAAATCAAAGATATCAAAAGTTAACTTCATAGTTATATCATTAAAATCTTCTTTTAGAATATCCTTCACAGTTTTTTTATCTTCTTTTTTAGGCATTATTGTAGAGTATAATGCTACGTCCATGTACCTCAAAATGTCTTTTGATTCTTTGGGTCTTCTTAAGATTGTAATACATAGTTCTACTAATGAATCAAAAAATCTTGGTTGATATTCAAAGATATCTTTTATCTCATTATAATTTTTTGCTGTGGCACGAAGCATTTTACCGACTAAAGTTAAAACAGACCTATACTTATCTAAGTTATAGATTCCATTATACAAATATAAGATTACTCCGCTTCTCACATCACTTAAACTTGTTCTCATTATATAACTGCAAAGTTTAAAAAGTGCGATCGTAAATAGTATCGCAAAATCCATGACCACAATTTGATGATTTTTATTAGACGACTTTAGTACTTCTGCATACTTAGTTAGCAAGTTTATTATGTTATGAATTTTAGTATGATCTTCATCTATCCAATAGTGATACTTTCTATACTCTAAAAGGTCAAGTATGTTCCTATCTGAAATTTTATCTTGTTTTTCAAAAAGTTCTTCAGAAAATATTTCTAAACCATCTAAGTCAACAATATCATAGATTCTTTCAAGAGCAGTAATATTCTTGCCATCCATTAACGAGATGTTATATTGATTGGCTAAGTCTCTTAAATGAGATGGTATAACCTTCTTCCCCATAACCATATATCCCCTGGAGTTCATATGATTTTCCATTACGCCTTTAATCCAAAACATCCGATTCGATGGGCTAACATTTTCGCCATTTTTGCAATCTACAATAATATTATTAATCTGGAAATCATCTTGAAAATTAAATCCTAGAACATCTATATCCGTTAGCTCACCTATACCATCTTTCCTGCCAATTGGTTCCTCTCCATATCCAGCAATTTTTACGTCAATCCTACCATAGTGACCCATTTTCCATAGAATCTTTTTGAAAATTATCTTTAGTTCCATATCTAACTCACTTGAATGTACTACTTTTTTAGTTTTCTTTTCGATATTTTGGAATTTAGGGCTGTTATCTTGAGGAAGAGGCGCACTTTTATTAATATCGGTTACTGATGTATTTGCAATATTATCCTCCTGAAGGGTTGAATCTACGTCTTCTAAATTAAATTCTTGTTGAACAGTTTTCTGCTTTGAATTTGCATTAGATTTATCGGACACTGTTTTTCCCTCCCTTAAACGTATATGCACCATGTATTAATTTTACTAACTCATTTGCTAATTCTGGAGAAACATCCTTCTTTTTATTAGCTTCTTTTATAGATTTAAATGTGCTTAGACTAGTACCTCTAGTGCTAATAAACTGCTTAATTTGTTCATCCTCACTACTACCGCCTTCAACGATCTCTCCATGCTTCAGCAATTCTATTGCCAACCTTACTGCTCGAATATTATCCGGAGTATCAATTAGCCTAAAAGAGTACCAATTCCCACCGGTACTTTCTAAAATCCCAATACCCTTAGCCGCCAACAGAAAATACTGTTCTTTTGCTACAGTAGTTGACCTTAATGAATATCCCTTCCTACTATCCATTAATGCATTAAGAATAAAAATTGGATTGGTAATTGGATATCTGGCAAAATGTTGCCCACATCTAACACATGCCAATATGTCACGTGCCTTTTCTAAAACTATTTTATCTTCTGGCTTTGTGTTATATGGAGTAAATAAAAAAGGATGATCCTTACCATCCATTCTAACTGTTGGTGTTGGTAAGATTCCTCTAGATAATAATGCATCTAGTATAGGATTTTGAGCCATATTAACTGGATAACCTTGGTGATTTTTTATAATATTCATTGCCTTTTTAAATTCATCTGGTGAATGTTGAGTCATCAACTCATGTGCTTTCTCAGCATTTTCATCCCAGTACATTGGGGTACTGATTAGAAAATCATTTCTACTTAAATCCGAAAATTGCAGTAACTGAGATTCACTCCCAAACATCTTTAATTTTCCTATCTCTTCATCAGAGAGATTATATTTTTCTTTGACTTCATTTGATGTCATCGGAGACAATGATAAATTCTGTAAAATATCAATGGTACTTAATTCCACTTCTTCTGGCGTCATATCCTCGGTTAAATATTCCGAAAGAATATCATAATTACTTTTTAGATATTTCGATTTAATATGTACCTTTTCTGGCTTGGATTTTTTCCCTTTTAATTCAACTAAATCACAATCCTGTAACACTCTAAATACTTTATCTAGCCACAGTGAATCAATTCCATATTGATGAGCCGCAATTGGTTCAAATCTTTGATAGTCCACTACATCCATCCCATGAATAGTCGAAATTACTTGACCTGCCATTCCTACTATGCGGGTATTTGTATAATCAGTCAAATAACCGCTTGTTGGATCAACATTACTATGTACAGCATTATGGAGGTCTTGACAACGTAACGAATAAAGATCTTTATTCATAGAAATAATTCATCCTTTCTGATATAAAATCAATTTTTCTCCCTAATTACCTAGGTGAATTTTAGTTTTTAATCTACTTGATTTTTCAACAAAAAGACCTAAATACCTACTTTTTTCGCTCGTGTTTATCCGACATAAAACGACAAAACCTCCTGATCAGTGATCAAGAGGTTTTAGAGTGCAAATAGTTTTGTTGCTTAGTGGAGAAATGATGCTTATTATAAATCAATAGATTTAATATAAGTGGTTATTAATTAAATCTAATTATCTATATCATCAATTAATCCATAAGGCAATCCTTTTGTTCCATTCCCATCAAATTCTTTAACAATGTACTTTTTATCTAAAAATTCTGGGTATCCATTATTAACTAGAATTACTTGTAACTGATTTCCTAATGAAGTATCTAGACTAATAAAATATGAAATTATTGAGTTGAAAATGGCTTCATCCTTGAACTCTACTTCGTCCTCTTTCCTTGCGCCCAAATTTTTCCTCGGTGTATCAACTATTAAGAGCCCAGGATGATTATTATTCTCAGATATTCCATATGTAAGTATTGATAAAAAATAAGCCATCGTAATCATAGTAACTGCACCTAGACTACCTATTTGATCATACTTTTTGCCTCGGACATACGGAAGATAGTTTTTCTCACTAATATAAGCATCCCTCAATTTAGGAAAAGAAAAACTCTCCAGGATATCATTGAAATTATCAGATAATTCACTTATAACTTCGTCTTTATCCTTTCTATTTGCTTCAATATCTTTTATTCTGTCTTGAATTTGCTTAAATAGTCTATATTCCTCTGCGACATCAAATTCAATTCTAGCAAATCGATTAATGATGCTTAGCATTTTTTCTAATTCAGATATTTGACTATTTATTTCTCCTATCTCTAAGTTCAACGTTTCAATCTGTTCAATGAATGGACTTACAAACTTATTTCTAAGGTGATTCAGGTCTGATTCTAGCTTATTCAAAGATTGTAACTTGTTTTCCTTTTGGCGTTCCAGTTCATCTACCTTTTCCTTTTGTTGATCAGTGAACAGCGCTAATTTGTTTAGTTTAATGGTTAGCTTTCTTTTCTCACTTCTTGTTATCGCTAATTCTACTTCGTTTAAACTTTTTAATCTGTTTCCGCACAATTGGCATCCTTTATCAACTACTGTAGGTAACTCACTAAAACAAGAAGGACAGTGCTCGAAATCATATTTACTTAAGACAGTAGCACCCTCAAGTAAAAATTCAATCTTATCCAGTTCGCTCCTATACTGATTCCTCAGTAATTGTAGCTGATTTATGAAGAGTTTTTTATCATAATGCTCTTTTTCAATCTTAACTATTTCTTCTCGCTGGTTTAATATTCTTTTTTCTAGTTCAAGTCCAACAGATTTATCGTTTATCTGTTTGGATTTAATCGTAGCGAGTGTTTCTTTTTTTTCCATCAATATGTTTGCTAAACTAAATCTTTTCTCTTCATATAATTTGTGATCTATAAGGTCAAGATTTTTTAAAAACTCATATATTCCATCTCGTTTTTTTTCAAGCTCTATAATTCGTTCTCTTTTTAGTTTTAGATTTGCCTTCAACTCAGCTAATATAGCATCATGAATATTGAAAATGATTTCAAATGTTGGTTTTCTTTTAATTGAATAACCGTATAGTTTCTCTTTCAATAAATTTTCCGAATCAATTTCAGTTTGCTTAATATAACAATATTTGAACAAATCACGAAAACTAAATTCTTGATTTGCTACTTTAATATTGTATAGTCCTATTTCCCTTAACATAAAAGCAGATAATGAATCTTCATTTGCAGGTGTATCTATATCAAGTAGTTTAAAATCATTCTCAAAATCTCCGATATTATTATCCCAACTAAATAATTTCGCTGGTCTATTAAATTCGAAAAGCGGTCTTCGAATTTTATATCTTTTATCACCTATTTCGAAGTCAAGCTCTACATCACTACAACTCTGTCCAACCTCTATATAATCTTTATGTTCTTTACTTCCAAAACAGTAATTTATCATTTCGACTATTGTTGATTTTCCAGTCGAAGTTGGCCCGGATATATAATTTAGCCCCGGTTTGAAAGTAACCGAGTATGATTTTCTAAAGCCGACTAAAATTAGCTTGATAAGTTTAATTTTGTTAATCATAATTAATTTCTTCCTCATATATATTATTTGTCATTGCCATACTTTTATAAAGTATTGTATTCTCTATTTGCAAATCACTTTGCTTTGATGTTACGTTCTTAATATACATACCTACTTTTCTTAACTTTGCAGCATAATCAGACTTCATACTTCCTGTTACGTTTTTACCATTTTCATTTATGGTATAACAAACATCATTTGAGGAAATTGATTTATCGACTAAACCTTTTCCATATAGAAACCCTAAGAACAATTTATATATTTCTCTATCTGGTTTAATATGAAAATAGCTATAATAGTCGTTGTAATTGTACTCATTGTATTCTAGATCATCTATCATAATGTTGGGAAACTTCATATAAAAGTCATATAAAATAATCTTATCTACAGTCATTTTAAAAGTTTTTTTTGATTCAAAATTTGATAATAAAAATAATATACGGATTGAACTCTCAAATACCTCCGAATTTGATATTTTAACCTTTTGTATCATACCCTCTTCTCCTTTAGATACTCTTCTAATCTCATGCTGTAATTTTTTACCCAACCCACTTTACACTCTTCAGCAAGTAAATGGAGAATTCCCTTTTTAATAAAAAGAGCCACATCGGTAGTTACTCCGTTTACTTCTATATCTAATTCTTCTACCCTTTCATATACTGAAGACAATAAATCGTTCCCATCAACTTTATCTTTATATCGATTGTATTGTGTAAACCAAATACTTCTTAAATTACTCTTTAAGTTCTTGAAATGATTTAATTCATTCTTAACATTTCTACTTTCAACAGAACTCTTATAGATATCAGCATTAAAGAACTCTTGTTGACACATTTCATGTTCAAATATATTAGCGGATTCCAGTTTTGCTAAAAAGAGGAAATCATTATAATCATACTGCTCCATTTCATAAACAATACTTTGGTAACTTATATCGTCACATACTTTAATTCCATTTCCCTCTAGTAAGTGTCTAAATTTAGGAACTGATATTGCACCTAAAGATATTGTCTTACCATTTGCTGTCGCTTCAGTCAGAAATACTCCAACAAGCATCCGATTTACAATCAAAGGAGCACCTGATAACCCGGAGAAATCCTCTAAATTCGTATCATGATCTAAGTCCATATCCCAATCAAATGGACGTGACATTGAATCACTTATAGTTCTCATAATCCGACTATCGTGTACGTTTCCTACCGCTCTTTTTAATAATGGATATCCAAACGTCAGATATGGATCGTTCCCTTTGGGAGGATAATTGAAGAAAGATAAACAATTGCAATCAATAGGATCTTCAAATTCTAGTAATGACACTGAACAGCTCTCATCATTAAGTGGTGTAGCATATCTTATTATTGGCGCTTTAGTAATATTCAGAAATTCTAATCTAATCTCATATCCGTGCTTAAAATAATGAGCGATTGAATGGGTAGCAGTAATCACTTTATTAGGTGCAACTAGAAATGCAGTTGCTAATTCGGACTCTTCAGTATCTCCACATTCCAATCTGCAAACAGTTCTGACTAAGTCATCAATTTCATTAACAAGCATACGTTTCTCCTTTTATATTTCTAGCAAAATAGAAGCTGTACCTTCATGTATTTCTACATTGCAATTAGGCATTTCTGTAGTAGTAAAGTATTCCTCGAGTAACTGAGCACTTTTTGTAATGTAATTAAATATCAAGGTCTCTGGATTACCTTGCATGACAAGTCTTGCTAAGGTAACGAAATTAGGATGAGAATGTTTTTTTCCATTAGTTGAGAATAAGTACATTCTCCCTTGTAATAATTGAAATAACTCTATCGTATTATTCTTGTAACTTCCATGGTGGGGTATCTTTACAAAATCAAAATTCATTTTGTAATTTTCAGTATCACGTAAATTCTTGAGGTTTGAACATATTAAATCAGGATGAGCATCGCCTAAAAAAAGGAGCTTTTTCTCTCCATATTCAATAATGAATGCAATAGATGAGCCGTTTGTTGGTGACTTATCGACTTCATTTGTACTCACTGCAAGGGATTCCAAATCGAATGTTTTCTTAGATGCCGAAATATTATTATTTTCATTTATATCGATATTGTGTTTATAATTTCTGAAGTACATTTCATATGCATCATCAAATATTTGTTCCTTAGTAAATTTAAATCCTATCTTTTTACTGTTAAGTTCTTTAAACCATAAATTCTTTAGTTTTTCTAATTTGGTAATGTCTGGGGATAACAACCTAAATATTACACCATCATCTAATTCAATCATATTCTTATTTTCTGTATAAACTCCCTGATTATTGAAAGAAGTATTCCAGTTGTAATTACCACTATAAAGCATCGCTGATAAAGTTGACCCCTGTTTAGCACTTATTGGCTTATCTTGAGTGTGTTTATTTGATAAAGGAGCAATTTTAATAATAGATTCGAGTATACTTTTCTCATCCTGATTTACTCGTTCACTTACTAGATCAGAAAAATTAAAATGCCTATAACTGTTGTGCCATACTTCTCTGATTCTAATAATATTTGCTTCTTCATTACTGCCGTTTTCTTTAAACAGTTCGTTTATCCCTCCAATATGATCATCATCAATATGTGTCACAACCAGTAACGCTAATTCCCCTCCATTTTCTGAAATCTCCAATAATCTTTTTTTCAAGAAATCATGGTATGTATCGCTAATTCCTCCGTCAATTAAAATATATTTTGGATTTGTTTTGCCTAAAGATACTAGAAAACAATCACCATTTGATGCTGGAAATACTTCTACGTTAACACTATTCAAGAAATCACAACCCAAATGTTTTTAGTAAAAAATATATATTTTTACATATACAACTTTCGTCATATAGAACCAAATACCTACAAAAATAATTCGCGTTTAACTTACACAATTCGACAAAATTTAAACTAATTTATATTGGCTGCAATAATAATCCGGCACAAAAAGATGGCTCTTACAGTCATTATTCCTTTTTCAGTAAGCTTAAGAAACTAGATATACTTCCAACGTTATCACTGAATTGTCACTAGTAGGAACAAAGTAGGGATGGTAAGATTATGCATACAGAACAAACGTTCCTATCAGAGGTGATTCAATGAAGCTATCTTACACTCCTACTTCACTCGAAA
>JAPSLU010000159.1 GCA_031180405.1 Bacillus sp. (in: firmicutes)
GGATTATTGAGGGGTACACCATTAAAGTGAATCAAGTAAAAATGGGCTATCTTGTTCACGCAATTATACATATTTATACGAAAAGCACGAATCATCAACCTTATCTGTCGTTTCTAAAAGAACACAATCAATTCGTCATAAACAACTACAAAGTCAGTGGAGAAAGTTGTTATCTTCTCGAATGCAAATTCCCATGCAATGAAATATTAGATGAATTCTTGACAGGTTTGAGCAATTTGGTGAACTACAAATTATCCATTGTTATTAACAAATAGTACTTCAATAAACATACGTTGTGAAGGAATACACTTAAATAAATGGAGGCATTAATCCAAGATGGATCAATGCACCCGTTCGTAATATAAGGTTAGCCAGATTTTTCTGGTTGACCTATTTTTATATGGTCTTATGATAACGGTAGTCGGGGTAGTACGTCGCACCCGTGGGAATAAATCCCGTTAGCTAAACTGTTCACCCCCTACTTGTATAAACATGTTTCAGGCTGGTTGGGACAAAGAGATCCCGTTAAACAAGCGAACCTATGACATTACAAGAAGCTTTAGGGGTTACCGACAAATGATGTATTTCTAGGAGGAGATATTGTATGAATCCAGTCGTTGGTCTGGATGTATCAAAAGGTGAAAGTCAGGTCGAGCATTTTCAGATAAAGGTAGACCTTATCGTAAGAGCTTTAGTATCAATCATATTACTGAAGGATTAGGTAGTTTATTAGAGTTTCTTAAAGAGGTTGAGAGTTTAGCTGGTGGTTATCAACCTTCGATCGTTTTAGAATCAATCGGACACTACCATATTCCTGTTATTCAATTCCTTGAAGAGCAAAATTATGTTTATATTGTTGTGAATCCTCTTATCTCACACAGAGCAAAGAGTTCAAGTTTGCGAAAGGTTAAAACAGATGCAGTCGATGCCTATCACCTTTGTGAACTGTTCTATAAAGAAGAGTTAGAGCCTTATAAAAATAGAGGTATTCAACTATTAAACCTTAGTAACCTTACAAGATAACAAGAAAGTATTGCGGAAATTTCAGCAAAAACTAAGTTACAGCTGCACTCTTTGTTGGATCAGGTTTTTCCTGAATATCGAGGTGTATTTGGAAGTTTATATTCAAAGGTATCGTTACTTACCTTATTAGCATTCCCAACATCTGAGGCAGTTTTAAGCGTAAGTGAGAAAGAACTATCAGAGAAGATAGGTTCGTTATGTATGAGTCGTTCAGAACTTTGTGCAAAAGAAAGGGCAGAGAAATTAAGAGATGCAGCTTTGACTGAGAATATCCATAATCTCCATTATCCAATTTGAATAGAATAATATGAGAAGTAGTGTTATCTATTTGTTCAATCTTTAATATGTTTGAATTTAGTCTTCAACATTCCCTCTATTCATCCAGTCTTTTAAATTTGATTGAATCGATACATCATTATCCTCTATATGATATTGATTAAAGTAATATAAAGAAAACCCAAAAGCTATCAAAACAAGTAAAGAAATCAGATACAGTAATTTTCTCTTACTCAAAAAAATGTCCCCCTCTCATAGTAACTAAGTACAATTGTAATGCTAATTGAACTAACAATGCTCGTTACTTTAAGTACAAATCTTCACAATGCTATTCATTTATAAGATAAATTAAATTTTAAGAATGACTTTCCTTCAATCTTTTCTTGTAACTTCATCAATTACAAAAAATATTAAAGAACATATTGTTGATAAAATGAAAACCTTAGCATCTACCCCATCAAACAGACCAAAAATAGCAGTAAAAAGCCCAAAACCAATATGAATTATCCCAGACACCCAAACACTATATTTTTGGTATCGCTTAGAAACAAGTTCTGCGATGGTAGACGCTGGTATACCATAACAAAAAATTCCTATAGAACTAAAGAAAAAAATAAGAAGAAATCCAGTTATTGTTGAAATTTCAAAAGAAGGTAACTCTTTCAGAATCGGTACTACGATAAAGCCTAGAGAGAAAATAAGTGATGTATAAAAAGCGACTTTTATTTTTCTCATTCTATTTTTGAACATTATCTCTCTAGCAATAGGTATTAGAAATGAAATAGTAAAAATTGCAAGGACAAATTTTATATAAGTAGGTATCGTCGAGACAAATATGATAAATAAGACCAAAAAAACAGAAATATTAGGAATGATATTCTTGGCTTTAAGCATTAAGATTCAACCTTTCACTATTAAGAATTTGACTATCCTGCTCCGTTACTTAAACAGGGGAAAGCGTAAACCTTTTAAACTATCGCTACCCTTTAGTTTAAGACCTATCATTAATCCTCTGTATAAACTTCAAATTAATCAATAGGGTTAAGAAAATAAATGGATATAGCACACCAGAATACCAAAGTTTCCATCCATTGTAGTAAAAAAAGTATGTTTTAAGTGAAAGCCATTCAAAAGTAATTGAGAATAAAGTCCATACCAAGAAATATAAAAGTCTTTTCAAAAAACTTTTATTCCAAGGATAGTAGTTGAGGAATAACAAATTTGTTGCAGGAAAGTACATAAATAAAGCCAATAATTTTTTCCATTGAAACCCTTTATCAAAATACCCATATACATTATAATGCAGATCCAACACAACATCAGTTGTTATACCGAAAAGAAGGGCAAAAATGGCAGTTGCATAAATTTCCATTTTCGTTAGTCTCTTTCTCATAAAGAGTATAAATAAGTTAAGGAATGTAAAAAAAACAAATACTAAAATCCACAAATCAATTCTCCTAAGTTCAAAGTTTTTAAACACTTCTATCGAATAATCTTATTTTTCCCTAAAGTAGACAATTATTCTTTCTTTAACTAAACTGCACTGGTAGTTCAACAAAAAAATGACCGCTGAGCGATCATCATCCTAAACAAAAGCACCGGTTACTTTAAGTGCAATTCATCACAATCTTTATTTTAACATAAATACCCAATACGCCTTGATAGTCCATTAGTATCGAAGCAGAAAATATCCTTAAAGTATCTCATAAAAATAAGAGTCATTTTAATAAGCCACTCACATTAAATTAGGATAATCCTTAATTATATGCTACACTTGGTTTACCATTTGATTTACTGTTTTCATGTCCCCTACTCCTTTTCGAGTGGGGGTTCTTTGTTTCACAGAAAAAGAAAAGCAGACTCCCATAAAAGAGCCTGCCTTCCCTGTTTTGTAAAATTAAGCAGCTTTACGTACGTTTGAAGCTTTGGGTCCACGTTGACCTTACTCCACATCAAAAGTCACTGCTTGACCTTCTTCTAAAGTTTTGTAACCTTCGCCTTGAATCGCTGAGAAATGAACGAATACATCGTCTCCACCTTCACGTTCGATGAATCCGAAGCCTTTTTCGCCATTAAACCATTTTACATTACCTTTTTCCATTTGTATTGCCTCTTTCCTGGTCTGGAAACCATTTTTGTAGTTGACCATATGGTGTTACCAATTCGTTTTTCTCTTTTACGTAAAGAAGATAAACAATTACTATTCACTGTCTCAGTAGATGTAAAAAATTCTTAAAGATAAAGGTGAGATTGATTGTTTTTTCTTCTAGAAATAATGACTTAAATAATATATTGTATACCTAAAACAATGAAAGCCCTACCTCTCTTTCATCCTTACGGCTCCTTGTCCGTGCCAGTGTGAATCAGGATTGCAAAAATCAAGTGACTATTTTATCGAGTTATTTGATGAAACTTCAAACGTTCGTAAAAGAAATTTAAATAATAAAAATGGATTAGATTGTAGAAATAACAAAAGAGGTTAATGCTCTAAAGGTGAGTTGGAGAAGTTGAATTTCTTTGAAAAGATTTACTTTTAATAATAAACATATTCCCAAAAAATTTAGGATATTTTCGGGTAGGGAGAAGAAATACATTATCTTAAATTAACCTTAACAGAAACTTTTTATTTGATTTTCAGTAATCCCTTTAATTAATCCCAGTTCACTAATCAAAAATTCATGTGCGTTATCTAACATTTTTTTTTCGCTTGTATTAAGTGCTTTTTCTTTCTTCATACGCATTAAATCACGTACAACTTCAGTACATTCTTGTATTTTACCCGTTTTTATTTTGTCCGTGTTCACTTTATACCTTTGTTTCCACGGCAGTAATCTATCTGATTCTCCATGATGAAAAATGTTTATTATGTGTTTTAATCCAATTATGTCAGTAACAGGGCGTATACTTGAACTCAATATTTTACATGTAGGAATCATGACTTGCATATTACCGATTAACATTTTTATGACATAATACTGTTGTTTTTCCCCTGAGATTTCCTTTTCTTCTATGGCTTTAATTATACCTACTCCGTGCATTGGATAAACAATGTTATCGCCAATTTGAAACAAATAATCCACCTCCATATATGGTAACCTTCTTAACCTTAACATATATATTATTTTTTATCAAATTTTCAATAATATCATAAATTCATTTTCAGTGTCAACTACTTTTTCTTTAAAAATCAGAAAAAGCAAAAACAATAGGAATTGTGTCGGATACCATTTTCCAGCGTATATTCTGAAACCTCTACTAACCTTAATATTATTATTCTATATAAAACCTTCCTGCGCTAATAACACAAAAAGCGACTGCCTTGTTCAGCAATCGCCCCCCGTTAGTTGAAGAAGAAACTCAGATGTCATTTGCAATATGCACTACCTAACTTCTTGTTCTTAATAACTATTTGACATGACGGTCATGAGCAATTCGTGACTTTTCCATAAATTTTTTATTTTTTAATTATTGCTTTTCGTTCTACCATTTGAGGTGGTTCTTCCATCCATCCGTTCTTAATCATAATCTTTGCACCTTCATGGGCATATTCAAAAATATCTTTCGTAAAAACAGAATTTTTTGCTGCCAAGTCATTCCGTAAACTAAAAGCTGTTCCTACGGCATTGCCTCCCATAGAAAAACTACAAAAAAGACTGGTACAATACATCATGAGCTTATCGGAAAACGGTGGAACTGTTGAACGCGTCGCATTTCCGCCCGAGGGAGCAGGTATTTGGATAACATCTTCGAGAAATGTTTCACTCATCTCTTTAATAATACTTTTGGATAGTTCTGCTCCTTTTGTAAAATATTTTTTTACTTCTGAATTATCGGCACATTGAGCAAAGCCAGTAATCATTTGGAGCCCCATCATATTTGATTCAATACCATGATAAATATAAGCAACTTCAACCGTATTTAATACTCGTTTTTTACCAATTTTACTAAATGGATTAAGTCCAGCTAAGTAGTCTTTATCTTTAACAAACTCAACCGAGTTAGGCATTGAAACATAAGGAGCTCGGACAATCAACCCTTTTTCAAGCAAATATTGTGTGGCAGAATTGTAAAATACTTGGGTAATGGAGGTAAGTTCTTTGAAAAGCATTACAATATCTTCACGATATGCCATGTTTAAATTGAGAGTATGCAACCCCATACTAATTTCTTTTAGTAACCGTACAAACATGATGTCAAAACCATTATCATATAGCTTAGGCACATCTTTGATAACATCTTCAGAAGTAAACCCAACCGGTATTACTGCTCCTTCATTTTGGAAAATCCCTTTGATTTTCTCAACGTAAGGGTCAATTTCATGATATAAATCAGTCATGATTTTCTTGGCTTTTTCGTCATCAGCTTTTTCTATAAAATATTCTAACATCCGTAAAATCATCGTTTTCTCTTGGTATGTAAGCCATAGAACTCCAAGTTCGGATGATGTTATTGCAGGTTTCTCCGGCATACTATATTCCTCCTATATTTTTTCTTCTTTATTTTGCTCTACAAATGATACAATATCCCAAATAAATTTCCGTACTTTATTACTACGTTTATTGAATTATTAAAAATATTATTATTTCAATTAGCTAGAATATTTTAATGGTGTATTTACGAAAATAAACTTACCTGAAAAATTCGATGAAGAAAATTGGAGGAAATTTAGATGGAGAGATAGAATAACTACCCCATCTCCAAATAGATGCAAAATAGTAAAAGAAAAGTGTTAGAATGAATATCAATGATAACAAAAGATGCGCTTGAAAAAATCCTTTGGAGTATTGCTTTACCTGGGTTTGCTCAAATTCTGAACAAGAAATTTTTCAAGGGATTACTTTTGATTGGATTAGAAATATTGATTAATGTCCAATCCAACTTTAATGATGTAATTATTCTGAGTTTTCATGGGGAAATTGAAAGAGCCATTGGACAAACGAATTACCAATGGTTGATGTTTTATCCTTGTCTTTATTTTTTTGCGATTTGGGATGCTTATAGTGATGCAAACGGTAAAAAAGTATCCTTAGCGTTTCTTCCGTTCGTGTTTTCAGCTTATTTAGTTACAGTAGGGCTTATTTACTCAGCAACATTTAAAGTAAACGGAATGTTACTCGGACCTATTTGGTTACCAATGTTGTCATTACCCATCGGAATACTGATTGGAATTTTTTTGAGATATATGCTTTTAAAATTTATATATCATGTCGATGAAACTTAGATACACTAACTCAAAGAAATTAGTGAGTCTTCAATAAAAATAAACGCCAAAGGGTTCAATTGGCGTTTATTTTTTATTGAACTAACCTGCCCTTTACTTAAACAAGGAAACAGGACTACATTTATGTTTCAAAAAAAGTAAAAAATATAAAATAAAATAATTAAAAATCAATAGACATTGAGGAAGTGATAAATTATGTTAGATCCTTGTTGGTTCTATGTAACCAATGATTTATTATTGATAATTTATAGAAAAGCTGTTGAAAAAAATTTAAATAAAGACCTTATTGAATCACTATTTAATGAAGTAAAAAGAAGAAATTTGAGAATTGATAAACCAAGACATCTTAAACGAATTAAGTAAAAAAATTTTCTTAAACTAAACTGCAACGTTACTTCAATAAGAAAAAAGCCTTGCTTCCTTATTGAAGCAAAGCACTTTCCTATATTTTGAATGTAGGAAAGATAAAAATCATCCGTAAATAAACGAGGAGCTTCTTTATTAACATTTGTATTTACTGAAAATCCTTCTGGAATGGGATGCTGTTCCTCGGTAAAAATTGACTGTAATTTCTGAACATGCGCTTGAGAAAGTTGCATTGCAAATTCGAGGGCGGAACGAATTTCAGTATCCTCTACATGGGACAAGAAGGTTCCAATTGTGCAGATTGCTGAGGTATCACTCATATAATTTGACCAAAGGTTCGCAATTTCTCCGATGTTAATTCTATCTTATGGTTTGTTAACAATACCATTACCTCCCTTAAAAGGATTATAATCTTAATATCCCTTCCTAATAATTCATTATTCATTAGTATATTTGGCGAACCATTATTAAATAGTGATTGCTCTGCTTTTTTCTATGTTAATGAAATCTTCTTACACTAAACTGCTCGTTAGTTTAACAACATTGTTTAGTCATTTACCTATTTATTTTAGGTTTTCAAAAAACTCTATAAGATTATTGTCGGGGTCAGTTATACCAAAATCACGTACTCCCCACCACCGATCACTTATTTTTGCATTTGGATGTAAAATATCTAAAGGTAATATTTCTTGGTACAGTTCGTCTCTACCCTCTACTTCTATTCTGCAACTGGCAGCCTGCAATAAACGATTCTGCACCCGAAACAACTGGTGTTGAATTACTAAGAGTACGCCAACTTTCGGATTAGCTTCCCATAGATGTATAAGTCGAATATCGTTATATAGAAGAACCGCAAAACCACCTTCATGGTAGCCCAGTGTAAAACCAACAATAGAAATCAATACTTCGTTTTATATCTCTAACAGTTAAAGCAGGAATGGCTTCAACATTTTCATATTTCTTATACTCCTTTATTCCCTTAATACATATCTGCTCCAAAATTGACTGAATTTGTGAATGAGTATACTTAAACTAACTGCCCCTTTAGTAAAAAATCTCCACTTTGGTTTACTAAACACCAAACTGTTTTAAATGATGGTCAAGGTGCTTATAAATTCCTTTTCCCCATTGCTCGGAAGTAAGTTTACCGAAAAAAGGATGTGGATGATTTGTACACTTCTGAGGACCATTATTTTGAAATATTATAATTTTTTGTTTCAGTTTTTCCTTTTCTGTTTCAAATTCCTTTTCATCTACAATCAAAATAGTAGGGATTGTTGACATGTTTTTGGCTAAGGGTTTGTCATTATAAAAAATTGGTTTCACAAACTCCCCAATTAATATCCCTAACCAACCTCTCGGAGGAAAAGCATTTCCCATTGCAATGTCTTGAAAGGATGAACAATGTGCCAGCATTTTGGCAACATTCATTTTACCCCATTGCGGTTGTGAATTTGGGCTTAAATTGTCAATTCGGTTTAAAATTCCCTCTGCGTGCGATTGATTATAAATATCCTTCATTTTTGTGCCCCCTTTGCATATTTGTTACCACATATCCCTAATTGATTGTTGAACTAAACTGCTTCATTACTTCAATACCTAACGTTTCCATTTCTATAATCAAGGCAATAATTCCTCTAATATAACCGACAAGGAGGAATTTATTTTGTTAATATCAAAAGCCTGGGAAATTTATGAATCGGATAAAAATTGAAGTATTCTCTCCTCAGACATTAAAAGCGTATAGACTTCAATCTAATCTACTTATCCAACACTTTAATGATTTAAATATTAAATCATTAACGACTGATCAACTGAAAGGTTACTTAGCAAAATCAAGCGAACACCTAAAGCCATCAAGTTTGGCTCATCGAATTCGATTTGTTAAATCATTATTTCGTTGGTCACACGAGGAAGGCATTTACCCAAAAATCCAGCTGCTAAAATCAAAGAACCTAAACAAAGGACGAATTCGCAAAGTTTCTAACGGAGAGAGAAATTGAACATTTGAGGGAAGCATGTTTTACTTCAACGGAAAAGGCACTATTTGAATTTATGTTTTCAACAGGTTGTAGAATAGGAGAAATTGTTTCTCTAGATAAAAATTGTATCAATTGGTCTAATCGTTCTGTCATTGTGCTTGGAAAGGGTGATAAGGAAAGGGAGGTCTACTTTAATATACGGTGTGAAATCTGGCTAAAGCGATACTTAGACCTTCGACAGGATAAAGATCCAGAGATTTTTGTTACCGAACGGCACCCACATAGAATGAGTATTGGACAGATAAGTACAACATAAAACGAATATCAAGTCGGAAAGGGATCAACAAAGAAATTCATCCACACCAACTTCGTCACAGTTATGCCACACACCTATTGAACAACGGAGCTCCCATTGATGTTATTCAAAGTTTTTTAGGACACGAAAAAGTGAGACCACTAGAATTTATGCTCAGTTAAGCGGAAGCCTAAGTAAAGAATTTTATAGAAGGTATTTTTAGTATATAGTGGAAAGGCAACGGATTGCCGCTGCCTTTTTCGCTATTGCCCCCGATAGTTTAAGTACAATGTTTCACAAACTTCAATTTTTGAAAAACAAAAAAAGCATCCTGTTCCTAAACCAACTAAAAAAAAGGGAATTAAACTTATTTTATATTGTCAAAGCCAGAGTTAAAATTCTGTTAACCTATAGAGATTTTCTTTTTTCAAAAATGTACTGTAACCCATATAGTATAAATGCCTTATAAAATACATAAAGGAAAAACTGAAAACCATTTAACTTTACTAATTTACAATATCTTATTTTTTTGCAAATTTTAGCAAACGGAAAAGCAAAAAATGCATCTACAATTGCGTTAAGCAATATAAACTTTGTAAAATTTCCGAATGTTAATTTTAATATCCATAAAGATCCTACTAAATGTGGACCTATGTTAAAAGGAAACTCCCCAAATAAGTATGACTTTGGTTTATTAAAAAAAACCCACCATTTACGTCTTTTCCCAATTTGTACATTAATACCTTCTATTAATGTAACAAGGAATGATGCAGGAAGAAATCTTATTATGCCTTTCACTCCTAAAAAAGGCACCGTTAGCCAAGCTAGTAAGACCATAGCAACATTAAGTAACCTTTGGATATTAATGGGCACATTTAACATTCCCTTTCTGAATACTTTTTTACTATTAATACCCTATTGAATCAACTTTATGTAACCATTATTGCACTAACCTTCTCCGTTAGTTGAATATGGGAGTGTGATACTAGCGAGTATTACCTTCTTAACTATATGTTTTTCACTTCATGTTGTAGTAATCAATGATGTCATTTAAGAGGTCTAATAAACAAAAAAGTACACCACTATGTATAAGTGATGTACTA
>JAPSLU010000160.1 GCA_031180405.1 Bacillus sp. (in: firmicutes)
CAAATTTATATGAAGTGAAAAAGAAAACTCGAAATGAAATGGCAAATGAAATAGAAGGCTGGGGTTTCGAATTTATTGAAACACCAACTCTTGAATATTACGAAACCGTTGGCGTTCAATCAGCCATCTTAGATCAACAGCTTTTTAAACTACTAGACAAACAAGGGCACACATTAGTGCTTCGTCCAGATATGACAGCACCAATTGCACGTGTTGCAGCTTCAAAATTATTTAATAATCTCTATCCGCAACGTCTTGCCTATTCAGCAAATGTATTTCGTGCTCAACAGCATGAAGGAGGACGTCCAGCTGAATTTGAACAAGTGGGTGTGGAGTTAATTGGCGATGGCACAACAAGTGCGGATGCAGAAGTGATTGCATTAATGGTTTCTGCACTTAAGAAAACAGGCTTAGCTAACTTTAAAATTGCAATTGGCCATATCGGCTATGCGAATGCCTTATTTAAGGAAGTGCTTGGAAATCAAGAACGCGCAGATGTGTTACGACGCTTTCTTTATGAGAAAAACTATGTTGGGTACCGCGAGCATGTGAAAAGCCTACCATTATCATCAATTGATAAAGAACGTTTGTTTACATTGCTAACGCTTCGCGGAGGCATTGAAAAAGTGAATGAAGCAAAGGAACTTGTTACCTCTCAAGAGGCTCTTAACTCTTTAGAAGAAATCTCACAAATCTGGAATGCCCTTGAAGCTTATCAAGTAACAGATTACTTAAAGCTAGATTTAAATATTGTAAGTCATATGAGCTATTATACCGGTGTTTTATTTGAGGTTTATGCAGACAATGTCGGGTTCCCGATCGGAAATGGTGGACGTTATGATCATTTATTTGAAAAGTTCAACCGTGCTGCACCTGCAACAGGATTTGGTCTCCGCTTAGATCGACTAATTGAGGCACTCCATTTTACAGAAGAAGCTAAACTTCAGTGTGTCATATACAGTCAAGAGCGACGTGCCGAGGCAATTTCTTACACAACAGAGCTTAGAGAGGCAAACAAGCGTGTTGTTATGCAAGAAATTACGGGCATCAAAGATGTTGATGCGTATACAAAGAAATTTGAAGAAGTAAGCTACTTTATCGGTTCAAGAAAGGAGGAGCTGTAAGATGAATCAACAATTAACAATCGCTATGCCTAAAGGGAGAATTTTTGAAGAAGCAGCAGATATGCTACGCAAGGCAGGCTATCAGCTTCCTCCAGAATTCGATGAATCAAGAAAACTAATATTAGATGTTCCAAATGAAAACATCCGCTTCATTTTAGCGAAGCCAATGGACGTTGTGACCTATGTGGAGCATGGGGTAGCTGATGTTGGAATCGCGGGTAAAGACGTTATGCTTGAAGAGGATCGTGATGTCTATGAGGTTCTAGATCTAAAAATTAGTGAATGCTATTTAGCCGTTGCAGGCCTTCCAGATACAAAGATCTCAGATGTTGCACCAAAAGTAGCGACAAAGTACCCAAAGGTTGCATCCAGCTATTTCCGCGAACAAGGTGAACAGGTTGAAATCATTAAATTGAACGGTTCTATTGAGCTTGCACCATTAATCGGTTTAGCAGATCGCATCGTTGACATTGTTTCAACAGGTAGAACATTAAAAGAAAACGGGCTAGTCGAGCTGGAGCATATTTGCCACATTACATCTCGACTGATCGTAAACCCTGTAAGCTATCGCATGAAGGACGAACCGATTGATGAATTAGTCGAACGTCTATCAAAAGTAATTGGAGGTTAAGATATGAAAATTACTCAAATTACAGATAAAAAGGTAAGTTTAAGAAGAACGATTGATACTGGCACAGAAGAACAACGTAAAATTGTTCAATCAATTATTTCAACTGTTCGTGAGGAAGGGGATTCTGCTCTTTTTTCCTATACTGAAAAATTCGATCGTGTTGCTCTTGATACTTTAAAAGTGACAGAACAGGAATTTACAGCAGCCTATGAAACGTTAGATGAAGAATTAGTGGAGATCATCCGTGAAGCTGCTTCAAACATTCGTTCATTCCATGAAAAACAAAAACGTGAATCATGGTTCAGCTACAATGATGAAGGTACAATGCTAGGGCAAAAAATCACGGCATTAGATGCAGTTGGTGTATATGTTCCTGGTGGGACAGCAGCATACCCGTCTTCTGTGTTAATGAACGTCATTCCTGCTCAAGTAGCCGGTGTAAAACGTATTGTCATCGTGTCTCCGCCAAATCAACAAGGTACACTGCCAGCAGGTGTACTAGTTGCTGCGAAGGAACTAGGCATTTCGGAAATTTATAAAGTCGGTGGAGCTCAAGCGATTGCAGCTTTAGCATACGGCACAGAAACGATTGCGGCTGTTGATAAAATCATGGGACCAGGAAACATCTTTGTTGCATTAGCAAAACGAGAAGTGTTTGGAAACGTTGATATCGATATGATCGCAGGTCCGAGTGAAATTGTTGTGTTAAGTGATGAAACAGCGAAGGCAAATGAAATTGCTGCTGATCTTTTATCACAGGCTGAGCATGATAAAAACTCATCAAGCATCCTTGTGACAACATCGATGAAGCAAGCAGAAGAAGTAAAGGCAGAAGTGGAACGCCAAGTTGATACGTTACCGAGAAAAGAGATTGCGAAGGCTTCAATTGAAGCATACGGACATATTTACGTTGCCGAAGATCTTGAAACAGCGATTGCAATCGTAAACGAACTTGCTCCTGAGCATCTTGAAGTATTAACGGAAAATCCATTAGCTAGCCTAAACGAGATTCGCCATGCAGGAGCGATTTTCCTTGGTCGTTATAGCTCAGAGCCTGTTGGTGATTATTTTGCAGGACCAAACCATGTATTACCGACAAATGGAACAGCTCGCTTTTCAAGCCCGCTAAATGTCGATGATTTCACAAAAAAATCAAGCATCATTCAATACAGTGAACAAGCATTTCACAATAATTATGCAAAGGTTGCAAAGTTAGCGAGACTGGAAGGCTTAGAAGCACATGCTCGTGCAATGGAAGAAAGACTTAAATAGGAGGAAAAACCAAATGACAAGAACAGCTTCAATTAAACGTGATACAAAGGAAACGCAAATTTCCTTGTCCTTTACAATTGATGGGACAGGTCAATCTTCTCTTAAAACAGACGTACCATTTATGGATCATATGCTGGATTTGTTTACAAAGCACGGGCAATTTGATTTAACCGTTGATGCAAATGGCGATGTTGAAATAGATGATCATCACACAACAGAAGATATTGGAATTTGCTTAGGACAAGCTCTGCGTGAAGCCTTAGGAGATAAAAGAGGGATTAAGCGCTACGGAAGTGCATTTGTTCCGATGGATGAGGCATTGGCACAAGTTGTAGTGGATTTAAGTAATCGACCACATCTTGAGTTTAGAGGAGAGTTTCCTAGTCAAAAAGTGGGAACATTTGATACAGAGAATGTTCATGAATTTCTTTGGAAGTTCGCATTAGAAGCCCGCATGAATTTACATGTTATTGTTCATTATGGACACAACACACATCATATTATCGAAGCGATTTTCAAAGCGTTGGCAAGAGCACTGGATGAAGCAACAATGGTTGATCCACGTATGGAAGGCAAGCTTCCTTCGACGAAAGGGATGTTATAATCATGATCGCGATTATCGATTATGGAATGGGAAATCTGTATAGCGTCAGCAAGGCATTAGAGCGTATGAATGCTGATTACATTCTGACGAGTGATCAGGATGAACTAGCAAAAGCAGACGGATATATTTTACCTGGGGTTGGCTCATTTAAAGATGCCATGTCCATTTTAAATGAAACAGGATTAACGCAGTTTATTCAAAAAGTTGTAGCAGATGGAAAGCCACTTTTAGGGATTTGCCTTGGAATGCAGCTCTTGTTTGAAGAAAGTATTGAAAACGGCGAAGCAAAAGGGTTATCCCTTTTACCAGGTAGAGTCATCAGAATTCCTGAGTCTATGAACGGTGAATCATACAAAGTACCACATATGGGCTGGAATAACCTGACGATCCGAAATGAAAGCAAGTTGCTAGCAGGGATTTCAAGTGGTTATGCTTATTTTGTTCACTCGTACTATGTGGATTCAGCTGATGCAGATACGCTTTTAGCAACAGCAAGCTACAGTGTAGAGGTACCTGCTGTTGTGGGTCGTGGAAATGTGTATGGAACACAATTCCATCCAGAAAAAAGCAGTGAGTTAGGTCTTGCCATTCTAGAAAACTATATCAACATGGTGGAGGGAGAAAAACGATGAGCCAATTTATTATTTATCCGGCAATCGATATGCGCGGCGGCAAATGTGTAAGATTGCTTCAAGGAGACTATAACAAGGAAACTGTCTATGGTGATTCTCCTTTTGATATGGCAAAACAATTTGATGATCAGGGTGCAAGCTGGATTCACATGGTTGATTTGGATGGTGCGAAGGAAGGCAAGCTTGTCAATCATCAGCATGTCATCGACGCGGCTACGAAACTATCAGCGAAAATCCAGATCGGTGGCGGAATCCGTACAGAAGAAGACGTTGAGTATTATCTTTCAAATGGGGTAGATCGCGTTATTTTAGGTAGTGCAGCGATTTCTAATCCTGAATTTGTAAAAAAAATGCTCGCTACATACGGAGAAAAAATTGCGATCGGAATTGATGCAAAAGACGGCTATGTATCAACAGAAGGCTGGTTAAATACGTCTAATGTTAAAGCAACGGATCTTGGAAAAGAGCTTGCTAATGCTGGTGCAGAGGTGTTCATTTTCACAGATATCGCAACAGATGGTATGCTGTCAGGACCGAATGTTGAGGCTGTAGTGGAAATGGCAAAAGCAACGGGTAAACAGGTAATTGCATCAGGCGGAGTTAGCTCTCTTAAAGATTTAGAAACTCTTTCTGAATACAAGCAAGCTGGGGTAGCAGGTGCGATTGTCGGCAAGGCTTTATATACAAACCAATTCAGTTTGACAGATGCATTAAAGGTAGGCGCATCATCATGATTACAAAGCGTATCATTCCATGCCTTGATGTAAAAGAAGGACGAGTTGTAAAAGGTATTCAATTTTTAGGATTAAGAGACGCGGGAGATCCGGTTGAGCTCGCTAAGTTTTATGACCAAGAAGGGGCAGATGAGCTAGTCTTTTTAGACATCTCTGCCTCACATGAAGGACGTAAAACAATGGTTGATGTGGTCGAACAAGTAGCGGCACAGCTTGCGATTCCGTTTACTGTCGGTGGGGGCATTAACTCCCTGGAGGATATGAAGCGAATCCTACGTGCTGGAGCAGATAAAGTCTCATTAAACACAGCAGCATTGCTAAATCCTGATCTTATTTCAGAGGGAGCCGGATTCTTCGGCTCTCAATGTATCGTTGTAGCGATAGACGCAAAATATGATGAGGCATTGGGCAGCTGGAGAGTTTTCACACATGGCGGAAGAAATGCAACAGAATGGGAAGTTGTAGAATGGGCCAAGGAAGCAGTGAAGCGTGGAGCTGGTGAAATTCTTCTGACAAGCATGGATAGTGACGGTGAAAAAAGTGGCTTTAATATTGCACTCAACAAAGCGGTTAGTGAAGCTGTAACCGTGCCAGTAATCGCTTCAGGTGGAGCAGGAAACGCAGAACACTTTTTACATGCTTTCCAAGAAGGTAAAGCAGATGCAGCACTTGCCGCGTCTATTTTTCACTATAAAGAAACGTCTGTGAAAGAGGTTAAAACATATTTAGATCAACAGGGGGTGAATGTACGATGATTGAAACAATCAAATTTGACCAAAATGGCTTAGTACCAGCGATCGTACAAGATTCGGCTAGTAAGGAAGTGTTAACTCTAGCCTATATGAATGAGGAATCATTGAAAAAAACGATCGAAACAAAAGAAACATGGTTTTACAGTCGTTCGCGACAAGAGCTTTGGCACAAAGGGGCAACAAGTGGTAATACTCAAAAAGTCGTTGAAATGAGATACGACTGTGACCAGGATGCGATATTAGTTTTGGTTCAACCTGAAGGACCAGCGTGTCATACAGGCGCGTATACCTGCTTTAGTGAAACAATTGATAAACAAGAGGTCCAAGTTGCACAAGATCGGTTCGAAATGTTAAATACACTGGAAGCTTTGATAGCAGAGCGTGAAAGTGAGCTTCCAGAAGGATCTTATACAACCTATCTATTTACAGAAGGCGTAGATAAGATCCTGAAAAAAGTCGGTGAGGAAGCTGGCGAAGTGATCATTGCTGCAAAAAACCGTGACCACGGTGAGTTAAAATGGGAAGTCGCTGATCTCCTTTTCCATTTAATGGTGCTATTACGAGAGCAAAAGCTTCCATTAGATGATGTGCTAAAAGTGTTAGAAGAACGACATCTAGGAAAATAAACAAGAAGGACTGTTTCTTCCGTTAGGAATGAACAGTCCTTCTCGGTTTTAATATCTTTCGATAAAAATTCCCGGTCTATTGCCTGGGGAGTTCGTTCAAACCAATTATTTTTTATCATGATATTCACACAGTCTTTTGCAAACATTCCAATATCCTTGGACATTTTTAAATAATTGCAGACAAATCACGACGCATGGACAAAGCTAAGGATCCACCGATATTTCCTAATCCGAATCTGTTAGGTAATTTACCTGAAAAATCATTAATTTATCAGAAAACGCGATCACTTTTTTTACCTCAAGATATTCTACAATATGAAGAAAATAGGTTAACATAGGTTTGGTGGCACTTTCAGCCATATATGAAAACCATAAAACTGCTAATTCAGAAGATGTAGATTTAATATGGTGTTATGATAATTTCCTTTTTTCCATATGAGCCTCCGGATCTTTTTTTCTATGCCTATTCTTCACTTTTTTAAAAGTAAATATTTGTATTTCGATAAAATGGAATTAATTTTCCAAAGGGATGTATGCCCCTATGTCTTTTCAATAAATGACTACTTTGTGATCATAACTTGTGGTATACTTACGTACGGTGAAATGAATGAAATGGAGGATTTCAGTGGGAAAACAATTGAGCAAACAACAAAAAAAAGCACAGGTTGTCCCGTTTCTCCAAGATGGACAATATTATTATAATAAAGGTCTAAAGGCGTACCGAGAACAAAACTATCAAAAAGCAAGTAAATATTTACAAAAGGCTGTAGAGTTGGATCCAATGGACTCTGTCAAGCTCTCCCAGCTCGCAACGATTTATACAGATATGGGAAAGTACAGCCAATCAAATGAATTGCTTTCATATATACTTGATGAACTTGATAAAGAAATGACGGAATGTTACTACTTTATGGCAAACAATTATGCACATCTTGGATTATTTCAGGAAGCATACAAATGTGCTACTGAATATACAAAAAAAGAACCGAACGGTGAATTTACCGAGGAAAATGAAGATTTGATCGATCTATTAACAATGGAAGATGATGATGAAGACCCATTTTTAAAAGATCCTGATGATTTAATTTTAAAACAAGATGCGGCAAAATCCCTTTTAGAGGCAAGTAAGTTTGAAGAAGCCATCTTATTGCTTGAAGAAATTGTTGAAGAGTACCCTGAATTTTGGTCAGCCCACAACAATCTTTCTTTAGCTTATTTTTATGTTGGAGAAGTGGATAAAGCAAAACAATATCTTCAAACTGTTTTAGAACGTAATCCTGGTAATCTTCATGCATACTGTAATCTTTTAGTATTTTATTATTATGAACGTCAGGACGATAAGGTGGAAGAAATAGCAAATGTACTGTCAGCTGTCTATCCACTTTTATTCGAACATCGTTACAAACTTGGAGCCACTTTTGCTTTAGTAGGATACTATCCATTAGCTTACAGGTGGCTTCGTTCTCTTCATAAACAAGGCTTTGAAGGTGATGAAGTTTTCTATTATTGGTTGTCCTACGCTGCTTATTTTACAGGAAATGTTTCATTTGCCGAGCAAATGTGGGAGCGAGTTCTAAAGGAGAACAAGGAAAAAGCTGGGTCAGAGCCTTGGAATGTCTCAGGTGATGCTAATCATCGCGTAAGCAGCATGGCTCTTGAAAAGCGTCTTTATGCCATTTTCCTTGCGGTTCAAACGAAGAACCTTGACCAAATCAACCAGTATCAGTCATCAACTGTTCCGCAGTCACAGCTTGAAAAAGAGTTTATAAAGCTAGCCTTATCAAAGGATTTTGATTCATATGATAAAGTGGCAGCACTTTATCAAATTGCTGAGTCCTTATTTGATCACTCAGAGCAAGATGAATTATTTTTATTTTCCTTCCGTATCCTTCTGAAGGCTTACAAGGGAAATGTTTCATTACAAAACTACCAAGGCTGGGCAGCTGCGCTAGATTATGTATGGAGAAATCAAGCAAATCAATCTGTTAGCCAAACAAATATTGCTTCTCAGTACGGAACATCTGTCTCATCCGTTGGGAAGTACGTTAAGCTTATCAAAAGCATGCTTGTTTAAAACCCGCCTAATTGCGGGTTTTTTTGCGGGCCTGTACTTGAAATTGGGAATCCTTTACCTCTCAAGGTATAGGTGAAGGGTGTTATTTTCGACTTTTAGAATTTATTTTCGATTCCTAAAGATATATTTTCTATTCCCGTCTTTTATTTACGTTTTTCAACAATTTATTTTCTATTAGATAAATTCCGACAAAAAAAGACCAAATCCGCAATCCCCACCTCTTTCTTTTTGAGCAAAAAAATGGCATGATTCTAATATATTTATTACGATGTTTATAGCATAAAAGATGAAGACCAAAATGATACTGTGAATTTGTCTTCTCGAAATAGCAGATAATCAAAGTATAAGGTTTTATTGAAGGAGTGAACATTGTGTCAGAGGAAAAAATTTATGACGTTATTATAGCAGGAGCAGGTCCAGCTGGTATGACAGCAGCTGTTTATACATCACGTGCTAACTTATCAACACTTATGATTGAGCGTGGTGTGCCGGGTGGCCAAATGGCTAACACGGAAGAGGTAGAAAATTATCCTGGCTTTGATCATATTTTAGGGCCAGAATTATCAACGAAAATGTTCGACCATGCGAAAAAATTTGGTGCAGAATATGCATATGGTGATATTCAAGAAATCGTAGATGGTGAAGAATATAAAATCGTTAAAGCAGGAAAAAAAGAATACAAAACAAGAGCTGTTATTATTACAACTGGTGCAGAATACAAGAAAATCGGTGTACCTGGTGAAAAAGAATTAGGTGGACGCGGAGTTTCTTATTGCGCGGTTTGTGATGGAGCTTTCTTTAAAGGAAAAGAATTAGTTGTTGTTGGTGGAGGAGACTCTGCGGTTGAAGAGGGTGTGTATTTAACACGCTTTGCTTCAAAAGTAACAATTGTTCACCGTCGTGATGAATTAAGAGCGCAAAAAATTCTTCAACAACGTGCATTTGATAACGAAAAAATCGACTTTATCTGGAACAATACAGTAAAAGAAATTCATGACCAAGATGGTAAAGTTGGAAAAGTAACATTGGTAAATACCGAAAATGGAGAAGAGCAAGAATTTAAAACAGATGGTGTGTTTATCTACATTGGAATGGTTCCATTATCAAAACCATTTGCAAACCTTGGAATTACAAACGAAAATGGATATATTGAGACAAATGACCGTATGGAAACAAAAGTTCCTGGGATTTTTGCAGCAGGCGATATACGTGAAAAAATGCTAAGACAAATCGTTACTGCAACAGGTGACGGAAGCGTAGCGGCACAAAGTGCTCAACACTATATAGAAGAATTAGCTGAAAAATTGAAAGTAGTAAAGTAAGCAAGACAAGTTTGTAAAAGTTTGTCGAAAGATGATTAACAATTTCGTAATTGTGTTTTAACTCTCTTGTAACATGAGTGAAACAATTATGAGGTACTATATAAATAGTAATTGACCCCCTTTTATAAATAGACTTTATTTCGAGCATGGGCGCCCTTTCCCATGCTCCCTTTTTTTGCCCGTTCCCTGTTTTTATTTTCTTTATAAATGGCTCTTTTCCGATAGATTGTTGCGTATAAAAGGTAGAATTTTAAGAAGAAAAGATGCCCTAGACCTTATATAGTGCTGTTTACTCCAAGTGAAACAAAGTCTTACGAAAACAGCCTAAAAAAAAATGAAACAGTTTTTTATGTTAATCGTATATACATATAGTAGGTCCTCTTCTTAGAATTTTTCTCTCGTTTCTAACTGCAAAATTTACCAATCATGCTAAATAGGCAATCCCTTGTGAAA
>JAPSLU010000161.1 GCA_031180405.1 Bacillus sp. (in: firmicutes)
AGTTAAAATCCTTCCCGAACCTACTCGCTTAGCTAGGGTAGTCTTATTTCGGTCCCTTGCTACTAATACGCAAACTTGTTCATTAGATATTCCTCTTTTAGTAGCGGAGCCACCACGTTTTCTAGGTTTACGATGTGAAATAATATTTCGACCTTTTGAACTTTCAAAGAAATAAGTCTCATCAACTTCGACAATTCCTTCAAATGAATTTAAGCCTTCTTTGACTAATGCCGATAATACTTTATGTCTCCAATAAAAAGCTGTAACGTGGGTAATACCAACGATTTTAGCTGTTTTTCTTAAAGATAAACCTTTCAACATACATTCAATAAAATTAATCCATTTGTCTGCTTTTTTAGTTCTATACATAGGTGAATTAGTAAGGTCGCTACTCAATTTTGAGCAATCTTTGCATTTGTAACGTTGGCGACCATTTCTTTTACCATATCTAACAACTGACAGGCTTCCGCAATGGCGACAATGGAATCCACTAGAAAATTTTCTTTCTCTTAATTCGTTAATTAATCCACCTTGCTGAGAGAGAGAAGGTGTAAAATGTCGAGTTAAAAACTCTAGAATATATTTTTTTTCTTTGTCGCTTAAATTAGCAATATCAGATAGTATGGTCGAAACAGTCATTATAAGTACCCCACTTGCATTTAATAAACTCAGGATACCACAATTAATTTGTAATTATTTAAAATCAACCAAGAACTTTAACATAGCCTTTTGCAAAATAACGCAAAGTACGAGCAAAGGATCAATCTCGCTCAAATAATAAGTTACCTAGAGAAATAGTTTCTGAGGACTAGGATGTGCCCTATACTCATGGGTTCATGAAAATTCACGAGATTTAGGCTCTTCAGACTTAACATATGCCATTCAGGCTTATCACAGTCTTGATGCTTTGATAGGCATAATAGTCTCGTCAGGTCTGGAAGAACTTTTTTAGTTGAAAATAATTGTTCTCAACTAAGCCTAGGGAGGGGATCATTCGAAATATTGGGATATTAATTCTAGTTTACAGGAGAAAATGTAGCAGAGGGAGGATTTTTATGAGGCCGAGATATAAAGTGACAATATGTTAAAGATTGTTACAACCCCAGCCCTTTGTTAATTACGACCAAAGCACGTCAACTGATTAAAAGCTATGAAGTTTGCAACGCGTTTGTTCATAGTGTACAAATTACTTCTTGAATCAATTGCATTGATCGTATGCTCAATTTAACTGAAAAAGAGATGATTAACAAGTTCTATGAGGTGGGGTAATTAACATGGCTACTATTTCAGATGTTGTAAAATTGTCGGGACAATCAAAAACAACGGTTTCTCGAGTGATAAATAACCATCCTTATGTTTCAGATAAAAAAAGAGAATTGATATTAAAGGCAATGGAAGAGCTAGGATATACACCTAATCCATCAGCAAGAAGACTGAGAGGACAATTAACAACAACAATAGGGGTTATTGTGCATGCCTTGGACGATATTTTTTGATCTTCTTTGAGAATTTAAACCCATGTTACGCGTAATTTTCATAAAATGATGATAATCTATAGATTACAATAATACATTTTGTATCAAAAAATAAAGGTGTGCTCTAGCTGAGTGCACCTTTTACTTTATGAAAATTTCTGCGTTATTGGAATAACGTGTTAGTTATTTATTAATCTACTTGCTCTCAAAATTGGATCTTTTTATTTTTACTAATTAGATCCTATATAACCATGTAAGGAATGGGTTTTTCTCAAGTGGTTAAATACTCTTAACTTTGGCCAAATACACCAATTGCACAAAAATTGCACATACTTAAGGTAATGAAGATGCTAAGACAGCTAAGGTTAGACTGAAGTAAGTAAGTGCCGGCATTTCTGATTTGACTCATTTATGCTACATTTGTATATGAAAAATGTCAGATAAATAGATTGTACGCTTTCTGAAAAAAATAGTTCGAGTTTATGGAAAACGTTGGAATATCGAAGTTTTCTTTAAGACGACCAAATCTCTATTATTTCTACCAAAGGGGTTCCAGAGAAAAGACATGCGAATTTTTTTATTTAGCCTTTTATTTCTTGTTGTTTTTATTTTAGTTGGAACATTGCCGTTAACCTTTCCTTACTTATACAGGTTTCTTTTTTCAAATGCTGACGAGAAAACACTCATCGCTTGGAACGATTCTTATTCAAATGAAGCTGGTTATTTAGCATTATTTATTTATGTATTTGCCCTTTGCTGGGGTCTTGGTTATTACTCAGAAGGAAAGAAAAAAATAGCTTATGTTTTATTTATTATTGCTACGCTATGTGTGTTTTTTTCAACAGCAAAATATGCCTACCTTGATGATGAAGGGTATCATTATAAAAGATTGGTAAGTTTTAAAGAAAGTGATATTAGTTGGAAAGAAATTAATGAAGTAAGTTTCGTCCCCTTTATTCAGGATGATGCAAGAGGACGTGGAAATGATGGATTAAACATTTTAATTTATTTAAAATCAAAAGATGAGGAACATGAATTTTTAATTGATTATTACCAAGACAGTAGACTTATTCATTTGAAAGAAAAGATATGGAAAGAAGAACATGTAGATATCGTGTTTTATCCGTTTGGACGGGAAGAAATGCAGTATGCAAAAAACAATGAAGTGATTGAAAAACTCTATGATATAAACGATTGGGAAGAGGTAACAGACGATACAATGATTCTGAGAAGTACAACATTCCAAAAAGAGCTAGACCACTATTTAAGTTTCGCACAAGCATGGTCGGAGGACGAAAAAATCATTGAAGCGTTTAGCAAAATAGGTGAAGAGGAAACAAAAGAAGGTACAGAAAGAGTCATAGAGAAAGAATTAAAACCTGCTTTTAATACATATATAAAAGAACTGAAAGCCTACACGCCACGAACAAAAAAACTGGAAGAATATCAAAAAATAGATATTGAATACCGTGAATTATCAAATGAATTGTATCTTTTAACTTATAATGAGAATGCAGAGAAAAGAAAAAGTGAAATAAAAAACAAAATGGAAACTTTAGAAGCTCAATTAGAAAAATGAAACAACTAGAATCATGACTGAATATGGGTAGACATTGTAGGCATAATACAAAATAGCTAAGATATGAAAAATCCATTGTTATTTAAATCCATTAAAATTATGCAATTTAATATGTGGGCTGCCTAATCTAGGCGGCTTTTTGTCATTTCCAAACCAGAACTAGTTAACCACTTTTCAGAAGCGTCTTTAACTATTCAAGGAAGAAAATGCATGAATTATCTAAAAAAGGAAACTCTAAAAAGTAATATTGTAGTCAAACAACTTGGAGAGTAATGAGAAAATGAATAATTCATGGGACCGGATGTTCAAGAAAAAAACACATAAGGTATTTAATGGTGAAACAGATTCTACCTCGATCGAACACGATCTCATTCCTACATTAGAGGATAATATTGAAAAAATTAAAGAAGTATTAGGGCATAGTGGTGATTTAATTATAAGAGAATTTGAAATGGGAAGACCTTTCATTCATAAAATTGCAACCATTTATGTAAATGGACTAACGGATAAAGATCTCATGGGAAATCTAGTTATTGAAAAACTCATGACTGACACTAATGTTGTCGAAAATGAAGGGGAGGCCTGGGCCCCAAATCAAATAGGCACATTTATAAAAGATCATCTATTAGCGATTACCCATGTTGAGATAGCAAAAGATTTAAAGAAATTGCTATCGTTACTATTAATTGGTCACACGATTGTGCTTATTAATGGATGGAATCAGGCCATTGCCTGTGCCTCACAAGGTGGAGAACTTAGGTCCATACAAGAACCAACTACAGAAAGCTCGGTACGCGGACCTAAAGAGAGTTTTACAGAGTCGCTTATTACAAATACATCCTTGATTCGCCGACGAATTAAAAGCCCAAATCTTTGGCTTGAAACAAGAAAGCTTGGAAAAATCACACAAACCGATATAGGCGTAATGTATATAAACGGCATTGCAAATGAAAAACTTATTAATGAAGTAAGAAAACGGCTAGACAAAATTGATGTGGATGAAATACAAGGGTCAAATTCGATTGAAGAATGGATTGCAGATGATACGTTAACACCATGGCCAACCATCATGGTAACTGAACGTCCTGATGTTGTCTCAGGTAATTTGTTGGAGGGACGGATCGCTATTTTTGTAGATGGAACACCTATACCTTTAATTGTTCCAACTACGTGGAATCAATTTTTTCAAACTGCTGAAGATTATTACTTAAGATGGAATATTAGCGGGTTTTTAAGGTTCATAAGAATTATTTCCTTTCTAATAACGCTTTTAGGACCATCCTTATTCATTGCATTTATTTCGTTTCATCCAGAACTCATTCCAACGCCTTTACTTATTAATCTTGCCGCTCAGCGTCAAGCAATTCCTTTTCCGGTCATTATTGAGGCTTTATTAATGGAATTTACATTTGAAGTACTGCGGGAAGCTGGGGTCCGGATGCCTCGACCTGTTGGTCAAGCGGTATCAATCGTAGGTGCATTAGTATTAGGTGAAGCGGCGGTTTCTGCTGGGATTGTTTCTAGTGCAATGGTTATTGTCGTAGCTGCAACAGCTATTGCAAGCTTTACAATCCCTCATTATTCAATGACAGATGCTGTTCGTTTGCTCCGTTTTATTATGATGATTTTGGCGAGTACGTTCGGACTTTACGGTATTGGACTAGGAGTCATATTGTTGGTTAGTCATACAGTTAGCTTGCGATCATTTGGTATACCATATTTAGCTCCCTTTGCTCCTCTTATTGTTGAGGATCAAAAAGATGCGATTTTGCGGATACCACAACCATTTATGGGTAAACGTCCCCGTCTCATTAGTCAGAATAAAACAAATAGAATAGATAGTAAAAAAGGTGGTCCATTAGGTGAAGGAAATGAATGATCATGAATATTTTATTGTTGCTACAGAAGTCATATAAGATTTCTCTATGTGTTTTATCAATTCTCTTCATATCAGGATGTTGGGACAGTAATGAATTACAGGATTTTAGTATTATATCAGGCATAGGAGTGGATAAGGGAGGTGACGATCCTGAAAATAGATTTCGTACAACGGTGCAAATTATTAACCCTAGTATTGTCTCAGGTGGTCAGCAAGGTGGTAACGTACAATCCTCACCAGTTACAACTTATTCAGAAACAGGCAGTACATTAAAGGAAGCATTGAGAAAAATTTCAAATGAGGCACCGGCAGAGCTTTTTTTT
Organism: Bacillus sp. (in: firmicutes); assembly: GCA_031180405.1. Taxonomy (GTDB): domain Bacteria; phylum Bacillota; class Bacilli; order Bacillales; family Bacillaceae; genus Metabacillus. Next base: position 5,257 of record JAPSLU010000161.1, read on the forward strand.
CCACATATTCAAATCATGTTAATTGGTGAGGAACTGGCCAAAGAAGGAATTGAAGAGCTGTTTGATGTGATTGAACGTGACCCGAAATTCCGGGTACTCTTTCCCGTTTTAATCGTAAAAGGTCATACAGCAGAAGATGCTTTAAAAGTCTCTACTTCCTTAAGACCTATACCTTCAGCGAAAATAGAAGGAAGTTTGAAATCTACTAAAGAAATATGGGGAGAGTTTCTAAGTACCCGTGCTGATCAGGCGATTATGAAATTGGGGGAAGGAAGTTTAGCCATTACAGGGCTCGAGATTAATGGAAAAGTAGAAAAGGGGAATCAAACTGCGAATATGCAGGAGATATCCCAGAGCACAAAGTTAGAAATAAAAGGCCTTGCGATTATCAGAGACGGTAAACTGCAAAAATGGTTGGAAGAAGATACTGCCCGTGGTGTGGTGTGGGTTAATAATGAATTGGAACAGACAGTGATGAACCTTAATTGCCTTGAAAAAAAAGATGCAGTTGCAATTGATATAGGACGTGCAGAATCAGATATAAAGGTTAAAGTCAGAAAAGATAAACCTGTTATTACAATTAAAATAAATGCAGAAGGGGCTGTGTCGGAAACACACTGTTCAATTGAACTTGATAAGGATAAGACTATTAAAGAATTAGAAAATCAGTTGAGAAAAGAAATTGAAGAAGAGGTTATGAAAGCAATTAATACCGTAAAAGAGGAAAAAAGCGATATCTTTGGATTTGGAGAGTATATCAACATTGAGGACAAATACTATTGGAAAAGAATAAAAGATAAATGGGAAGAAGAAATATTTCCGGAGACTGAAGTTAGCGTAGAGGTAAATGCAACGATTCGTCGGACAGGAATGAAAGTAAAATCATATATAAAATAGGACGAATTTGACGAGAAAGGGGTTCTAGAGATGGAAAAGGCCAAGGTTAACGGTTTTCAACTATTCGCACTGATGTTTATGTTTAATTTAGGAACAGCAGTCGTCGTTAGTTATGGAATAGGAGCAAAAAAAGACGCTTGGCTCGCCATCTTATTAGGAATGTCTATAGGATTCGGTTTGTTTTTTATTTACTATCGATTATATTGTCATTACCCGAAACTACCTATTACTGGTTATGCAAGAAAAATACTAGGAAATTATTTAGGATGGATTATCGGTTTATGTTATGTTCTTTATTTTTTGCATATTGCCACTCGACAGGTTCGTGACTTTAGTGAATTGCTTGTTTCATCCACCATGACTGAAACACCGCTCTTAGCAATCCAAATTTCATTCGTTCTTGTCATTTGTTATGTGCTCTATCAAGGAGTTGAAGTACTAGCAAGAACAGCAGAAGTATTTATTATGATTTTGTTCTTGTTAGGAGTTGCAGGGAACTTTTTCATTCTTGTTTCTGGAAATTTTGAGTTGAGCAATTTAAGGCCCTTTCTAGAGAATGGCTGGAATCCGATTCTATCAACTGCTGTTTTAGAATCAGCTCATTTTCCATTTGGGGAAATGGTTGTTTTTGCAATGCTGCTCCCTTATTTAAATAATAATAGTTCTGTAAAAAAAGTCTGGATGTCTGCCTTATTGTTTAGTGGACTTATTTTAAGCTGGACCGCAAGTTTAAATATCGCGGTTCTAGGTGTTGATGTCATGGAAAGAACCACGTTTCCAACCTTAGCGACAATAGGGAAGGTCAATTTGCTTGAATTTATCCAAAGGCTTGATGCGATTGTCGTGTTTATGATGTTAATCACTGTTTTTTTTAAAGGATCGCTTTTTATGTATGGAGCTGTTATTGGGATTGTCGACTTATTTAAGTTGAAAAATCATCAGCAGATTTTGTTGCCGGTCGGAGGAATTATCATCATTTCAGCTATGACTATAGCGACTAATTTTTCCGGATATATGGCAGAAGGGAAAGAGGGGTTACGCCCGCTTGTTTTTGCTACCTTTCTATATTTTCCAATCATTATGTTAATAGTATCTACGATTCGAAATCGTTTGAAACAAAAAACGAATTAAGCTTTTTTATGACTTTTATTTTTCCGGTAATGGAAGATTTGATTACCAATAATAATGAAGACTAGAGATACTAACATGACATACTCTCCGGCTCCAATTATATTGAAGGTTTTTAGAAGGGTATTTAATGCTTCGAACAGCGTATCACCAGCTAAAAGATCAACTGATACATTTGTTAAAATTGTTAAGAAAAAAATTAAGACCACTACACCAAACAATTTCAATACTTTTCCTCCTAATTTTTCAATTTGTTTATATAGAAATAGTATTTGATTTAATGGTATCATTTATCCTGCTTAAATGATGATAAAGGTCTTTCCTAAATGAATGCCCTGAACAGTGAATATAATTCTATTTTTAAAGTAAGGAAGGTTATCAATGTTATTTCCAATAATTAAAGAGAAGTTTCTATCCTTAATTGACAAAACCCTGTATCTTAGAGGTGCTTTTATTATTTTACTACCAATTATGCTTTATGTTGATTATGTTACTCCTAAAAGGGTAGAATCATTTTATATTATTTTAATGATACTTATTGGGGTTACTTACATAAGAACACCATTACATTTAGTATTTAGTGGCCTATTGGCATTTGCGAGATTCAAACTAAATGATGATCTACCCTTTCCGTCTTGGGATGTATTTATATTTCAATGGATCTCTTATTTTCTTATTTCTTTTTCAGTCATGACCTTATTACAAAAATACAAAGCACAAAAAACATATTTATTAAACCTAACTACAGTCTTAGCAAATTCTTTAGACTCGAGGGATGAGTATACCGCATATCATTCTGAAAATGTTGCCCGATATTCAAAGATGATAGCTAAGGAACTGCAGCTAAGTTCTAGAGTAGTTGAACATATTTACACTGGTGGCCTTTTGCATGATATAGGAAAAATTGGCGTCCCTGAGGCTTTATTAAAGAAACCTGGGAAATTAACTGAAGAAGAATTTGAAAAAATAAAAAAACATCCGGAAATTGGTTACAATATGCTCAAGATAGTTCCTGAATTTAAAAATAATGGAGTATTAGATATTGTCTTATTTCATCATGAGAGGTTTGATGGAAAGGGTTATCCTACGGGACGTAAAGGAAAAGAAATTCCATTGGTTGCCCGAATTACTGCAATAGCTGATACATTCGATGCTATGACTACCCAAAGAGTATATAGAAAAAGTAGAGATATTGAAAGTGCCTTAAATGAGATAAAGATTAACAGTGGAACACAATTCGATCCAGAAGTAGTAGCCGCGTTTTTAAATATATTTGAAAAACGTAGAGATCAGATTGTAAAACAAGATAATAATATAAAGGATTTTGAATAGAGTGAACTAGTATTTTTGAAGTGCATGTTTATTACATTTTTGTAGAGATGTAGTCAAACAATTTAAAAGTAAAGTAGTTGCTTACAGATTAAGATAAGACTACCTACAAACTGTATCACTAAGGATTGGTAACTTGAATAAGGTTTTACTTTAATAATTTTTATGAGTTTCAAAAGTGACCACTTCATTGTGGGTGCTTGTAGTGAACATTGTGAAATCCTTTTTGGATATTTAACTTCCGGATGCCATAATACTAATACCCGTGATTATGCAAGTCTATTTCATTTTTTTAATGAATGGATATGTCCTTGAAAGGTATGAGTGATATCGTTTTATTAATCTCTACTAGTTTTGAACTAAAAAGCTTGAGATTTAACCCATTAATTCCCCACCCAATTTTGACAGGGTAGGGGTCGGGGGTTCGAATCCCTCTCGGATCATCAGAGTGAGAAGCTTTAATTCCTTGGTGGTAGGTAAGGGATTGAAGCTTCTTTGTTTTGATCGCAAATGTTTAAAGACACATTTGAAGAGGAACTTGCAAATTTTCCTTTTGAACGTATTGAATGAAAATTAACAATGTCCAAGATTTCCTCTGATTAATTAAAATGATTTTCTGCCTAGGTGCTGACGTCATTCTGCAATTCTTGTTTCAAATTGGAACAAAAAATCCCTAGCCCATTAAAGCACTAAGGATTTTTGCTTAATTTTAACTTCATTAGTCTTATTTATCTTTTTATTAAAAGTACTAGATTTCCTTACTACTAATTCAGTATCTATAAACATATTTATTCGATCTACATCGTTATTTTCTATTTGATTTATAAGTTGTTCAACTGCTATTGCAGCCATCCTGTCTTTCTTTACATGAATAGTTGTTAATTCCGGAGTAATCACTTGGGATTCAAAAATATTATCAAAACCTATTACCGATATGTCATCAGGTACACGTATTCCTAACTCAGATAATGATTTAATGGCGCTAATTGCCATATAGTCTGCTTCACAAAACAAAGCTGTAGGAAGGTTGTGCGAACGCTTTCTTAACTTATCTATAAATACATCCTGAGAAGAAATCATTGTTGGTGAAAGTGAAAATACATTCTCATTCTTAATTTTTAAACCATGTTCACTTAGTGACTGTAAAAATCCCCTTTTTCTCATATCAAAATTATACATTCTTGAATTGGACTCTATATAACCAATATTAGTGTGTCCTAATTCAATAAGATGGTTTCCTGCTAAATATGCCCCATGGATATTATTCATAACAACAAAATTGGTACTTAAAGTTTCAAAGCAAGTATCTAGAACAACTATATTTCGTTGAATTGCTGATACGATCTTAATTTGTTCAGGTGTTAAGTTTGTTCCTAATAATAATATTCCGGAAGATGCTTGTTCTTGCTCAAGTCTTGTTAATTCTTCCTTTAACATATTAATGTCAACTGATGAAACTAATAGGGAGTATCCGTTGGGATTAATCTGTTTTTCAATATTATTTATTAATTCCATAAAAAAGGGAAGAGATTCATAGTGTTCTGTAACAATTCCTGAATTTGTACAAGCCACAAACCTTAATAATTTATTT
>JAPSLU010000162.1 GCA_031180405.1 Bacillus sp. (in: firmicutes)
CAGGAACTCGAACCGACTGCAAGAGGCAGTTATGCTGGTTGTGTAGCATATGTAGGATTTGATGGTAATGTTGATTCATGTATAACAATTAGAACAATAACGGTGAAGAACAATGTTGCCTATGTTCAGGCAGGGGCAGGAATTGTTGTTGATAGTATTCCGGAACTTGAATGGAAGGAAACATGTAATAAAGCAAGTGCGATGTTAAAAGCCATTCAATTAGCTGAAAAAGTCTTTTCTAAGGAGGAGGATAATCGTGATGAAAGAGCTTCTAGCAAGATGTATTGAGGGGAAAACATTAACAGAACAACAAGCAGAAGAAGTGATGGACTCTATTATGGTGGGAGAGGCAACCCCGAGTCAGATTGCTAGTTTAGTATCTCTTATGCGTCTTAGAGGAGAAACAGTTGATGAATTAGTAGGGTTTACTAAATCAATGAAAAAACATATGTCATCTTTAGAATATGATACCGATGTAATTGATACATGTGGTACTGGTGGGGATGGAGCTTCTACATTCAATATTTCAACTGCTTCTGCAATTGTTGTTTCCGCGTTAAAGGTAAAGGTAGCGAAGCATGGTAACAGAGCTGTTTCCTCTAAAAGCGGTAGTGCAGATGTTCTTGAAAAATTAGGGGTGAATATTCAAACCTCAAAAGAGGAAGCTGTCCAAAGCTTGAATGAACGTCATATGAGTTTTCTCTTTGCACCAATGTTCCATTCTTCAATGAAGCATGCTGTCATTCCAAGAAAAGAGCTAGGCTTTCGAACAGTCTTTAATTTATTAGGGCCTCTTTCAAATCCAGCGAATGCTAAACGCCAAGTCATTGGAGTCTTTTCAACAGAATATGCGGAGAAGATGGCAGAAGCATTAAAACGTTTAGGGGCAGAGCATGTGTTACTTGTCACAGGTCGTGATGGTTTAGATGAAATTTCAATCACAACTGCAACAGATGTAGTAGAGCTGAAGAATGGTGTGATCACAAGGTATGTTCTCCAACCAGCAGATGTTGGTCTAAATGTTGGTGTTTTAGATGAGATACAAGTGTCAAATTCAGAAGAGAGTGCAAAATTAATCGAAGAGATCTTAAAAGGAAATGGGCCAGATAGTGCCGAAAATATTGTAGCAATAAATGCAGGTGCAGCTTTATATGTAGCAAATCAGGTTCCGACATTAGATATGGGTGTCATTTTAGCGAAGGAAGCGATTAAGAATGGTATGGCTTATCAGCAGTTGAGATCACTACGACACCAGCAGGAGGAGAACTATGCTTGAAAAAATAATTGAAACGAAAAAAGAGGAAATAAAGCAATTAACCATCCCGAAAAATGAAAATCTACCAAACCGTTCTTTTTTACAGGCGCTAAAAAATCCAAATCGAGGGCTAGCATTGATAGCTGAAGTGAAAAAAGCATCACCTTCGAAAGGCCTAATCAAAGAGAACTTCCATCCGGTGGACATTGCTAGAGCATATCAAGAAGGGGGAGCGGATTGTTTATCCGTTCTTACTGATACCCCTTACTTTCAAGGGAAAAGGGAGTATTTAACCGAAGTGAAAAAAGCTGTGAATTTGCCTGTTTTAAGGAAGGACTTTATCATTGATTCCAAACAAATTGTAGAGGCTAAGCACATAGGCGCAGATGCGGTATTATTAATAGGAGAAGCCCTTGAGCCACCTTTATTAAAAGAGTTATATCAGCATGCGGAAGAATTGGGATTGGATGTTCTGGTTGAAGTTCATGATCAATATCATCTTGACCAAGTACTAAACGTTATAACACCGAAAATTCTCGGTGTTAATAATAGGAATTTAAGGACATTTGAAACCAATATTCAGCAGTTAAGTGGTATGGTTTCATCTATTCCCAAAGAGACATTACTCGTTAGTGAGAGTGGAATCTATACGAGAAAAGATTTAGATTTAGTCCAGCAATTTGGTGCAAAGGCCGTTTTAGTTGGTGAATCCCTAATGAGGAAAGATAATCAAACTGTTGCTATAAAGGAATTATTTGGAGAGCAAATTTATGGATAAGACAGTCCTGAAATTTTGTGGCGTTCAAAGTATTAGTGATTTAAAAATTGTTTCTCAATCTATTGCCGACTATATTGGATTTATTTTTGCTGAAAGCAAACGGAAGGTAGATCCTGTATCAGTAGCTGAATGGTTAAAGAAAGTAAATACTACGAAAAAGATCGTTGCAGTATTTGTGAATCCCACGGATGAAGAAATAAGCAATGTTTTAAAAAACATTCGAGTAGACGTCATTCAATTTCATGGAAATGAATCAACAGAACAAATCTCACGAATTGGTCATTCATTTAATGGATTAATATGGAAAGCCCTTCATCATCATGACAAAACAATTGACGAAATGGAGAAATATCAAAAAGTTGTTGATGGTTTTGTAATTGATTCTAGAATTAAAGGACAATGGGGAGGAACAGGTGTAAGCTTTGATTGGAATGCTGTTCCTAAATACATTGAATACACTAAGCGTTATAAAAAGCTGTGTTTAATTGCTGGTGGTGTTAACGAAAAAAATATAAGTGAGCTCCTATCTCTTCAACCTCAAGGGATTGATTTATCAAGCGGTATTGAAGTTGATCAGAAGAAAAGCAATGAAAAGATCCTAAAGATCGAAGAAAGGGTGTTAGAGTATGTCAATATATCCCGATAAAAATGGTCGGTATGGAGATTTTGGAGGACGATTTGTTCCTGAAACTCTTATGAGTCCATTAGCAGAAATTGAGCAAGCTCATCAGGAGGCAATGAATGACCCAGCTTTTTTAGAAGAATATCATCATTTGCTAAAAGAATACTCAGGTCGTCCAACGTCTGTCACATATGCTGGGAATTTAACTGATAAGTTGGGTGGAGCGAAGCTCTATTTGAAGCGTGAAGATCTAAATCATACAGGAGCCCATAAAATTAATAATGCAATAGGACAGGTATTATTAGCAAAAAGAATGGGCAAAACGAAAGTTATTGCTGAAACGGGTGCAGGTCAGCATGGTGTAGCAACAGCTACAGTTGCTGCAAAGTTTGGAATGGAATGTAAAGTGTTTATGGGAGAAGAAGATGTACGACGCCAAGAGTTGAATGTGTTTAGAATGCAACTCCTTGGTGCTGAGGTTATTCCAGTAACGAGCGGGAATAAAACATTAAAAGATGCCACAAATGAAGCAATGCGTTATTGGGTACAGCATTGTTCAGACCATTTTTATATTATCGGTTCGGTTGTTGGTCCTCATCCTTACCCATATATAGTAAGAGAATTCCAGAGAGTTATTGGTGATGAAGCAAAGGAACAATTTTATAAAATAGAAGGAACTCTACCTACAAAAGTAGTGGCATGTGTGGGTGGCGGTAGTAATGCAATTGGAATGTTTGCTGCTTTCTTACCAGAAGAAGTTGAGTTAGTAGGTGTTGAGGCGGCAGGAAAAGGCATCGACACTGACCTACATGCAGCAACAATTACCAAGGGAACAAAAGGAGTTCTACATGGATCATTAACATACTTATTACAAGATGAGTATGGTCAAATAACAGAACCATACTCTATTTCTGCTGGTTTAGATTATCCAGGTATTGGACCTGAACATGCACACCTAGCTAGTACAGGCCGTGTAAAATACGAAAGTGTTACAGACCAAGAGGCATTAGAAGCATTGGAACTTCTAGCGAGAGAAGAAGGGATTTTAGCAGCAATAGAGTCAGCTCATGCTCTTTCCGCCGCATTTAGCCATGCTAAGCACATGAATCAGGACGAAAGTATTCTTATCTGCTTATCTGGAAGAGGGGATAAGGATGTCCATACGCTAATGGCTCATTATAAGGAGGTAGGCAAAGCATGACAACACTTTTTAAACAGCCTTTAAATAGACAGTTATTCATTCCGTTCATTACTGCAGGTGACCCACATTCTGAAGTAACAGTAGATTTAGCGGTTGCTCTTCAAAAAGCTGGTGCATCGGCAATCGAACTCGGTATTCCTTATTCTGATCCTGTTGCAGATGGTCCGGTTATCCAAAAAGCATCTAGTCGTGCGTTAAAAAATGGAATGAACATAGTTGAGGCAATGAAACTCGTCCCTAAAATGAGAAAAAAAGGCTTGAACATTCCAATAATTCTATTTACGTATTATAATCCTGTGTTACAATTAAATCAGGAATCCTTTTTCGCTTTACTGCGGGAAAACACAATAGACGGTCTGTTAGTACCTGATATCCCTTATGAAGAAAGTAAAGAATTAAGAGAAAAATGTAAGGAACATTCGATCTCTTTTATTTCACTTGTAGCTCCAACCTCATCTAGTAGAATAAAAATGATAGCAGAGGCTGCTGAAGGTTTTATCTATTGTGTATCCTCATTAGGCGTAACAGGAGTAAGAAAGAGCTTTGATGAATCTATCACAGCTTTCTTAGAAGAAGTAAAGAAGTATAGTAATGTACCGGTTGTCGTCGGCTTTGGAGTTTCCTCTAAGGAACAGGTAGATCAACTATCAAGTATATGTGATGGGGTCGTGGTTGGGAGTGCATTAGTTAGAGAAATTGAACGGCTTCAATTAACTCTATTAGATGAAAGTAGTCGCGATCTTGCAATTGCTGAATTTAAAGAGTTTGCTAGCACGTTTGTATCTTGAATAACTAAATGAGATTGCTTAAAACGAAACGAAACTTTATGATAGTAAACATTAACCTGTGCATTTATTCTCTGTTTTATCCTGTTAAGCTAATGCCTAATAGTTGATTTTGAAATGTTGGTATGTAGAAACCAACAGGTAATTCAAAAAGCGGTTTGACATTAGAGTTTAAATCACACACAGAAAAGTTTATATAGTTAAAAAAAGAGGTGTTTGCTTTGCATGTAAAAGAACAATTATTAAATTTAAAACCGTATCAGCCAGGAAAGCCTATTGAAGAAGTGAAAAGAGAATATAATTTATCAAAGGTTGTAAAATTGGCTTCAAATGAGAATCCATATGGCTGTTCACCAAAAGCTAAACAAGCAATAGTTGATGAGCTCGAACAATTAGCGATTTATCCAGATGGCTATAGTGCTCTTCTTCGAACGAAGCTTTCGGGTCATTTAGATGTAAAAGAGGAAGAGTTAATTTTTGGTAATGGATCTGATGAAGTTGTTCAAATTATTTGCCGTGCTCTTTTAAATCAAAAAACCAATACAGTCATGGCTACGCCAACATTTCCTCAATATAAACATAATGCAATAATTGAAGGAGCAGAGATCAGGGAGGTACCTTTAGTTAATGGTCAACATGATCTTGATGCGATGTTAACGCAAATTGATCAGAATACAACAGTGGTTTGGGTGTGTACTCCTAATAATCCTACAGGTACATATGTGAATAGTGAAAAACTGCTAAGTTTCGTAAGCAAAGTACCTAAACATGTCCTAATTGTAGTGGATGAAGCTTATTATGAATATGTCGTTGCAGAGGATTTCCCACAAACGACTGAGTTAATTAATGATTATCCAAATCTTATGATCCTTCGTACATTTTCAAAAGCGTATGGACTTGCAGCATTACGTATTGGTTATGGGATTGGAAATTCAGAATTAATTCGTAAAATTGAACCAGCCAGAGAACCTTTTAATACGAGTAGAGTTGCACAAGCTGCAGCAATGGCTGCATTGGATGATGCTGAATTTGTTACTGAATGCAGTGTGAAAAATAAAGAAGGTCTAAAGCAGTTTTACAATTTCTGTGAAGAGCTAGGTCTAGAATATTATCCATCAGAAGGTAATTTTATTTTAATAAACTTTAAACGAGATTCAGATGAAGTATTCCAAGCTTTACTGAAAAAAGGATATATCGTAAGATCTGGAAATGCTCTTGGTTTTCCTACACATTTGCGAATAACAGTTGGAGACCAACAGCAAAATGAAGAAATCATAGAAGCATTAAAAGACTTTGTTCAATAATTTACAAAAAAAGAGGGTACTATCATGGAATAAGCTTATGCTTTATAGTTCCCTCTTTTTCTAAAGGCTCTTTTCAGAAAAATTGTTGCCATCATGTAGCAACAAAATTTGCGAAAAAAGCCTTCCTAAAAGATCTAGGTACCTAAAACTACAGCTTATTTTATGAAAGCCTCATTGATGATAGGCCGAAAAAGGTGATTACGACAATGGTGAAAAAAGTTTATTTAATAGGTCTTGGATTAATTGGAGGCTCGATAGCATTATCAATTAAACAAAAAGATCCATCTATACATATAATTGGTTTTGATATAAATGAAGATCAAGCAAATTTAGCAAAAAGAATAGGTGCTATTGATGAAGTATCTTCATCACTTTTTCCTGACCTAACTTCTGTTGACATGATATTTCTTTCCACACCGGTTCAACAAACAGTAAATATCATTAAACAACTTACTTTCGAATCGTTAAAAAAAGATGTGATTGTTACGGACGTTGGTAGTACGAAAGCGAAAATTGTTGATTGTGCTAACAAGCATTTAAATGGGAAGATTAAGTTTATTGGTGGTCACCCAATGGCTGGGTCACACAAATCAGGAATTTTAGCTGCAAAACCACATCTATTTGAAAATGCATTTTACATATTAACTCCTTCGAAATATGTAACCCCCCTTGATGTACAGAGTCTTAAAAATGTCCTTGAAGGGACTAAAGCTAATTTTATTGAAATGACACCAGAGGAACATGATGAAGTAACGGGAGTTATTAGTCATTTTCCCCATATTGTTGCAGCAAGTTTGGTGTATCAAGCAAAAAATCATGAGGAGCAGTTTCCGCTAGTCAAAAGGCTAGCAGCAGGGGGGTTTCGAGATATCACAAGAATTGCCTCAAGTAATCCTTCCATGTGGCGTGATATACTCCTCCATAACAAAGGTCCCTTATTAAAATTATTTGATGAGTGGATTTTAGAAATGGAACGAATTAAAAAATTTGTTGCAAATGAACAAGCAGAGAATCTATTTGCTTATTTTCAACATGCAAAACAATACCGTGACGGCCTTCCGGAAAAACAAAAAGGAGCCATCCCTTCTTTTTATGACCTATATGTTGATGTTCCAGATTACCCAGGGATTATTTCTGAGATTACTGGATATTTAGCAAAGGAAGAGATTAGCTTAACAAATATCCGCATTATTGAAACCCGTGAAGAAATATATGGTGTGTTAAGACTGAGCTTCCAAACAGAGCGAGATAGGGAGCTAGCGATAGACTGTATTAGTAAATATTCTTCTTATGAAACGTTTATGATTTAATTATTCTTATTTAGTTTATTATTAAAATTAAGAGGTTCAGTGTTATTTTTAGAAATGAAGAGGTGGAATCATGGCAGATGTTAAAAAACTATCAAAAGTAAATAATTTATCCGGCACAATTGAAATTCCAGGAGATAAATCTATTTCTCACCGTGCGGTTATGTTCGGTGCAATAGCAAATGGAAAAACAGAAATTACAAATTTCCTAATGGGAGCAGATTGCCTAAGTACTGTGTCTTGTTTTCGAAAAATGGGCGTGAAGATTGATATCCAAGAAGGACAGGTAACCGTTGAAGGAAATGGATTTGCCGGTTTAAAAGAGCCATCCGATTTATTAGATGTAGGTAACTCTGGTACGACGACAAGGTTAATGATGGGGATTTTGGCAGGATCACCTTTTCATTCTTGTATTATTGGAGATGAATCAATTGCTAAAAGACCGATGTCTCGAGTAACCAATCCCCTTAGAATGATGGGGGCAAAAATTGATGGAAGAGAAGATGGTCAATATACTCCGCTATCAATTAGGGGTGGAAGTTTACAAGCAATTACCTACAATTCACCGGTTGCAAGTGCACAAGTTAAATCAGCTATTCTTCTAGCTGGACTAAACACAAAAAATGAGGAAACAAAAGTCACTGAGCCACATAAGTCTAGAGATCATACGGAAAGAATGCTACGAGCATTTGGTGTAGAAGTGAAAGAAGATGAAAATTCTGCAGCTGTTGTTGGTGGACAAAGCTTACAAGCAACAAATATTTTCGTACCAGGGGATATTTCCTCTGCTGCGTTTTTCCTGGTTGCTGGTGCTATCGTTCCTAATAGTGAAATTTTATTGAAGAATGTTGGGATCAATCCAACAAGAACAGGAATATTAGATGTCTTAGAAAAAATGGGAGCTACTATTGAAATTACCCCTATTAATGAGCATACTTTTGAACCTATTGCAGACATTCTTATCAAAACATCTACATTAAAAGGGACAACAATAAGTGGAGATCTTATTCCAAAGTTGATTGATGAAATTCCAGTTATTGCTCTATTGGCGACACAAGCTGAAGGAGAAACGATTATTAAGGATGCTAGCGAATTAAAAGTAAAAGAAACTAATCGCATTGATACAGTTGTTGGTGAATTGAAAAAACTCGGTGCACAGATTGAAGCGACTGACGATGGTATGATCATTAACGGCAAATCAAACTTAACTGGTAAAGCGACTGTATCTAGTCATGGTGATCATCGAATTGGAATGATGCTCGCAATTGCTTCTTTGATAATAGAGGAACCAATTCAAATAGAAAATGTTGATGCAATTGATGTTTCTTACCCTAATTTTTTTGAACATTTAGATTCATTAGCAAAATAATACGAGTAATTTGACCTTTCATTCAAACGTGAAGGGTCTTTTTTATTACATTTCTATCTTAAGTGATCTTCAGCACTGTAATTGCATGATAACCTGATGAAAGGGAGGCTAACCTTACAATTTGTTCAATTTCAGGGAACGGGTACTATGAGAAGGTACTGTAAATTTTTGATACTCCGATACTTGTCAATGAATTATACAATGAAATATAAAGCAATTAGTATTTGATACACCTTACTTCTCTTAATCAGTCATTTACAAACTTTTGATGACGCTACAGAAGTTCGTCATTTAATCTTCAATGGATGATTGCTATGGAGATGAAACCGCCATTAAACTCTGGCTGGAGAAAGAGGGAATGGGTTACGACAACAACAAATAGAAATCTTACTGGAGCCCAATTATCACCGGTAATTTGTCCCACCGTTGGAGCATTTTAAACTTCAGATTGCCTTTTAATCCCTCTAAGACAGTATTTATAAACACAGGTAAAAGATGAGTTCACAAATCAAAATCAAAATTTAATATAAGAGAATGTGAAAAAAGAGTTCAAATTTAATTCTTTTTTTGTGTAATAATACTCTGGCTCCATATCAAAAGATGACATAAATAACCGTCTTTCTTCATAGCTTGTCTTAAGAGGATGAAAGGAGGGAACGATTAGATGTGCAGCTATATTATCGACAGAGTTGGAATACTGAAAAATAACAAAATTGAACGAGCAGCCCTATTAATTAATCAAAATAGAATTGAATTTATTCGTCAGTCTATGGATAATATCCGGTTTATGAGAATGGACCTAAGTTCCTATTTACTAACCCCAGGCTATGTTATGGTCGATTTTTCTCTTCATTCGCTGATTCCTTTTAAAGAGTTTAAACAATTATTTATTAAATACTTAAAAAAAGGATGTACTTCTCTTCTAACTGTCGTCGATATTAATTATGAGAAAGAATTAGTGCCAAAACTTAAACAAAGAAGACATGTAATGATTAATTCACCAATAGATTATTACATTTGTGTCAAACTCTCATTAAAAAGTTTAAATCAATCAATCATAAGAAAATGTAAGCAACAAAATATATCAATTATTTTTGTGGAGATCAACAAAGATGATAAACTAGATATGAAATCATGGGGATGGATAAGGGATGCAATGTTTTCTAACTCGATCACACTTATTCCCTTTTTAAAGGAAGATACAATATCCCCTCTAAAAAAACAAAGGCTTCTGCATGAATGGGGGCGAACAATGAATGAACATAGTCTATCCTCACTAAATACGTTTCTAGACCCAGGAATGCCCCTATCACGAGAAATTTTAATGAAACTAGGTGTATATCCTTTAAAAGGTGATATCCGTGTAGGAGGTCAATTAAATTATAATTTATACAAACTTGATGAATTAAGGTACCATATAGATGGTAAGCCAATTATTCAGTCCGAAGATATTCGACCAACATTCACATCTCATAATGGCAGACTAATTAATATAGACGGAGACATTTCTTTTAATCCAGGGAAAGGTGAAGAATGTTTTATTCCGATTTCAGGACGTTTTATACCACAATCGGCCTC
>JAPSLU010000163.1 GCA_031180405.1 Bacillus sp. (in: firmicutes)
CTAGTATTGCCCACATCTGTTGATTCACTTTTGTTAACGAATCAAAAGATGAACTAACAAGGACTAGCCCCTCATCATTATTGCCTTCTGTAATTGGAAATCCGTAGTATGCTAAATCATGCGTCTGGTCTGTATAATAATAGCCATCCCGCTGATCCTTCATAATCGGATAAACATTCTCCATTAAGTATTGGTGGTCATGGTCTTCCCTTGTTATTCCTGCTTCAAAAATAATTTGTTCCTGTTTTGAAACGAAGGTGACATGCGACTTATAATTATCCCCTAATTCATCAAGTAGGTTTTGAACCTGTTGATTTGTTAAATCCTCGTTTGTAATAATTGATTGTGTTAGCTTGGCTTCTCTCATCATTTCTTCTTTAAAAGAATTAAGATAATAGCTATTAAAAATTTGACCTAACAATAAGCCCAATCCAACTAATACAGAAATAATTAACGTGATGAGAGCAAATATGAAACGGGAACGAAATCTATTCATTCACCTTAGGCTCCTCAAGCTTATATCCTAACCCTCTTATCGTTTTTATGTACAAAGGCTTTTTTGTATTTCTTTCGATTTTTTCGCGCAAGTGACTAATATGGACGTCTACAATTCGAGTATCCCCTGCAAAATCATAGTTCCAAACTGCACTTAGAAGTTGATCTCTTGTAAGAACACGTCCTTTATGTTTAGCTAAATAGATAAGTAACTCGAACTCTTTAGGCGTTAAATCAAGGCGTTCTTTTCCGTAGTATGCTTCATAGTGATCTGGTAAAACTCTTAAATCACCAATTACCACCTGATTTGCATCGTCAATTTCTTTCAGATCTGGTTCAGGATGTGATTGACTTCTCCTTAGAATAGCCTTTATTCGAGCTACAACCTCTCTTGGGCTAAAGGGTTTTGTCATATAATCATCTGCGCCTAGCTCTAAACCTAATACCTTATCAAACTCATCATCTTTTGCTGTTAGCATGAGAATCGGCACCATAATTTTTCTTTGACGTAGCTGTTTACAAACCTCAATTCCATCCATTTTCGGTAGCATTAAATCTAAAACAAGTAAATCAGGTTCTTCCTTTATACATGTGTGTAATCCCTCTTCACCATCCATAGCTGTTAATACACTGTAACCCGCCTGCTCTAGGTTATACTTTAACAGGGTTGAAATCGATTGTTCATCATCTACTACTAAAATTCTCTTACTCATTTATAGGGCCTCCAAGGATAATATTTCCCTTCAATTGAACCAATCAACTTTCTATCTTATATTAAATTCTTCTTTTTGTTTGTAGTTCTATTCTAGCGAAAAGTAATGACCTTGAGCAACTATTCGTTTCAATAAGGCGAAAAATACTTTGCAGAGACTATATTTTCACCTTTATTCATATTTCCTATTAAGTGCATTGATTACCTCAGGCAATAAGCTAATTAAGACGGAAAGGTTTTTGCATTCTATTCTAAATTAACTAGACGGTTCAAAATTTTATTAATTCCTTAGCAAACTAAAAACTGACCCCTAATGAGTCAGCTTTGTACATATACATTTAAACAATCCCTTAAAAATTTTCTAAGGCTTTTCCTTCAATTGGCGTTATTTTATAGGGAGGACAAACCATCACATTTCCCTCTAGAATTGTTTCCTCGTCATTATTTACTGCATGAACACGAATTACTATCTTATTCTCAGAGCTAAACACTTCACTTACTTCAAACAGAAATTGGATAACACTATAATGATATAAAGGTTGTAGAAATGAAATGTCTTGTTTAACGATATGACTTCCAGGTCCAGGTAAATATTTAGATACCGCTGAGGTAATAATTCCAGTAAGCATAATACTTGGAACCACAGGCTTCCCATATGGAGTTTGTGAAGCATAGTCATGCTGAATATACAGAGGGTTTGCGTCATTTGTTAACCCCAAATAAAGCAGAAGATCTTTGTCTTCTATCTTCTCGGTTAATGATAATTTTTCACCAACCGTTATCTCTTCAATATGCCTACCAAGCTTCTGTTTTTTCCCTAGGAGCATACTTGCACCACCCTCATCTATTATTTAGTTTTTCGCATACTTTGTTAATTGTTAAGAACAACCATGATGAAAAACTCTCTTATGTTAATTAGAATTTTGGCCAGGAATAGGTCAGTATATTTCCACTTATAGAGTGAATGTATAAAAAAGAAAATTGAGGAGTTTCCCCAACTTTCTTTACTTAGATCTATTATTATGAAAGAAGCTTCAAAACATTTTTTACAGAATCAGCAGATTTTTCAAGAGCAACCTTTTCATCTTCTGTAAGATCAAGCTCAATAATTTGCTCTAGGCCGTTTCCTCCTAAAACAGTTGGAACACCTAGGTAGATTCCATCAAAACCATATTCACCTTCAAGGAGTACAATTGATGGAAGAACTCGACGTTGATCCTTTAATATAGCTTCTACCATTTCAACTAAGGAAGCAGCTGGCGCATAATAGGCACTCCCATTACCTAAAAGGTTAACGATTTCTCCCCCACCTTTACGTGTTCTCTCAACGATCTCGTCTAAACGGTTTTTAGGAATTAGTTTTTCAAGAGGAATTCCGCCCGCATATGAATAACGTACTAAAGGAACCATATCATCTCCGTGACCACCTAAAACAAAACCAGTTATATCCTTCACAGAAAGATTAAGCTCTTGGGCAACAAATGTGCGGAAGCGAGCTGTGTCAAGTACACCTGATTGACCTATTACACGATGTTTAGGGAATCCTGACTCTTTGTACACTGTATATGTCATTGCATCAACAGGATTCGTTAATACAAGGATTGTACATTCCGGAGAATACTTTACGATTTCCCTTGTAACAGATTTCATAATTCCAGCATTTGTTGATACAAGATCATCTCGACTCATGCCTGGTTTTCTTGCAATACCTGCAGTGATCACAACAATGTCAGAATTAGCTGTATCTTCATAATTGGATGTACCTATGATACTTGCATCAAAACCTTGAACTGGGCTAGCTTCTAGCATATCAAGCGCTTTCCCTTTTGTTTGGTTTTCCATTTGAGGAATATCAACTAACACTACGTCTGAAAGTTCTTTTTGACCTAGTAGAAAAGCAGTTGTAGCTCCTGTGAAGCCACCGCCGATAACAGATACTTTCTTACGTTTCACTGCCATATCTAACATCCCCTTAATATGTATAGATTTTTTAGAAAACCGCTGAGCATTCGGCAACAAGCATAAGTTGAGTAGATATAGAATGTGTACTTCCTTAATTCCTACTTATACTAAACTCTAGAGCTATGGCGCCTAGAGATAGACACAAAAACTAAGTACAAGAATTTTAGACTTTCTGATTTAAAAAAGGCCAGCTCATTGTTATGAAATGAAATGTGCTATCACACACATATCTTCTCCAACATGAGCAGACCCTATTTAATCTAGAAAAATGTTTTTATAGATTAACCCATGTTTTTAATTAGTTCATCAGCGAATTCAGAGCATTTCACTTCAGTAGCACCGTCCATTAAACGCGCAAAGTCGTATGTTACAACTTTAGAAGCAATTGTTTTCTCAACTGATTGCATAACTAATTCTGCCGCTTCTGTCCAACCTAAGTGTTCAAGCATAAGAACTCCAGAAAGTAGAACTGAAGATGGGTTAACTTTATCAAGACCAGCATACTTAGGTGCAGTACCATGAGTAGCTTCGAAGATTGCGTGGCCTGTTTCATAGTTGATGTTAGCACCAGGTGCAATACCGATACCACCTACTTGTGCAGCAAGTGCATCAGAAATATAGTCCCCGTTTAAGTTCATTGTTGCCACAACGTCAAACTCACGTGGACGAGTTAAGATCTGTTGTAAGAAGATATCTGCAATTGAATCTTTAATAATGATTTTACCTGTAGCTTCTGCTTCAGCTTGTGCTTTATTCGCAGCATCTTTACCTTCTGTTTCTACAATGCGATCGTATTGCGCCCAAGTAAATACTTTATCACCGAATTCTTTTTCAGCTAGCTCATAACCCCAGTTTTTGAATGCACCTTCAGTGAATTTCATGATATTTCCTTTGTGAACTAATGTCACTGATTTGCGACCATGCTCGATTGCATAGTTGATTGCAGCTCTTACTAAACGGCTAGTCCCTTCTTGTGATACAGGCTTAATACCGATT
Organism: Bacillus sp. (in: firmicutes); assembly: GCA_031180405.1. GTDB lineage: Bacteria > Bacillota > Bacilli > Bacillales > Bacillaceae > Metabacillus. The sequence continues at coordinate 4,166 of JAPSLU010000163.1, forward strand.
CCTGAAGTTTCTGGGAAACGAATTTTGTTTACGCCCATCTCATTCTTTAAGAAGTTGATTAATTTTTCTACTTCTTCAGAACCTTTCGCATACTCAATACCAGCATAGATGTCTTCTGTGTTTTCGCGGAAGATAACCATATCAGTATCTTCTGGACGCTTAACAGGTGAAGGTACACCCTGGAAATAACGCACTGGACGTAAGCATGTGAATAAATCCAGCTCTTGACGAAGTGCAACGTTTAGTGAACGAATTCCTCCACCAATTGGTGTTGTTAGTGGACCTTTGATAGCAATTAGATATTCGCGAATTACATCAAGTGTTTCTGTTGGTAGCCATTCACCTGTTTGGTTAAATGCCTTTTCACCCGCTAATACTTCTTTCCAAACAATTTGTTTTTCTCCATTGTATGCTTTTTCAACTGCTCCCTCTAATACACGTGAAGCCGCAGCCCAAATATCTGGTCCGATTCCATCACCCTCGATAAATGGAATAACTGGGTTATTTGGTACGTTTAATACACCGTTTGTTACTGAAATTTTTTCGCCTTGTGTCAAGAAAATTACCTCCCGAATTATGTAGTGTTGCTTCATACCTATTCTATCAATAGATACAAACATCTTAAAGTATAGGACTCTAATTTTTGGAAAATATAGTTTCCATTTTTATATGAAAAGTAGGTACCGATTCCATACAGCAGCCCCCCGGAAAGGAAGGGGGAAACCTGCCAGGAATCAAATGCCCACTAACAACCAATTCTTTGATTAACCGCGTTGCTCTAATGGGACATAGTCTTGCTTATCAGGACCCAAATATTCTGCGCGAGGTCTAATTAAGCGGTTATTTTCATATTGCTCAAGAATATGGGCTAACCATCCAGATACACGGCTAACTGCAAAAATAGGAGTGAATAAATCATGGTCAATACCTAAGCTATGATAAACAGATGCCGAATAAAAATCGACGTTTGGTGGTAATGGTTTTTTTGAAGTAACCAACTCTTCAACTTTAATTGACATTTCATACCATTTAGGTTCACCAGTAAGCTTCGTTAACTTCTCAGACATTTTCTTAAGGTGCTTTGCTCTAGGGTCACCTTGTCGATACACGCGATGTCCAAAGCCCATAATTTTTTCCTTATTTGCAAATTTTTCATTGATGTAGCTCTCTACATTTTCTACTTCACCAATTTCAGATAGCATTTTCATTACAGCCTCGTTAGCTCCTCCGTGGAGAGGACCTTTCAATGCTCCAATTGCAGATGTTACACCTGAATAGACATCTGATAGTGTTGCAACACATACACGTGCTGTAAATGTTGATGCATTCAGTTCATGATCTGCATGTAGGACTAATGCTTTATTGAAAGCTTCAATCGCTACATCATCTGGATCTTTACCAGAAAGTGTATACAAAAAGTTTGCAGCCATAGAAAGGTCTGTTCTAGGTTCAACTGGCTCTAACCCTTTTCGGATACGAGCGAATGTAGTAACAACAATTGGAAGTTGCGCTTGTAGACGGATAGCTTTTCGATAGTTAGCTTCTGTATCCATTACATCTGCTTCCTCATCAAATAAACCAAGCAATGATACAGCAGTACGAAGAGCAGCCATTGGGTGAACTTTATCGATAGGATATGTTTTGAAGTGTTCAATTACTTGCTGTGGAATTTTGGCATTTTCAGCAAGCTGCTTCTTTATTTGAGATAGTTGTTCTGAATTTGGAAGCTTTCTGTGCCATAATAAATAAACCACTTCTTCGAAGCTAGCATTTTCAGCTAAATCATCAATATTATAGCCCGCATATGTTAAAGTATCATCAATGATCGAGCTTACAGATGAAGTAGTTGCAACGATTCCTTCAAGACCTTTTGTTGCTGTCATAAAAAACCTCTCCTTTACCTATTATTCCCCATTTGATTCATCATAAAAGTTTAAAAGATTTAAGCAAAAGTAATACGTAGACTATGACTTTATATGTTCCATATGTAAAGAAACTTTTGTCAAATACAATTCTATTTGTTTATCACTTTATAATTGTCTTATCATAATCGCTGTTCTTTGCACTTAAATGGTTATTTTTAAACTTTTAGACGAGTGAGCGCTTGCTCACAAGCAAGCAAAAAAGAAAATGCTTACATTTTTTATTATTTTGAAAAAACGTCACATTTCAAGTTCACCATGTTGACTCATATTATACTACCGGTTTATTAATGAATTAAAAATGATAGTATAACCAGTTTGCAAAAGGCAAACTTCCCTCACAAGTAGGTATTTTTTTAACCTAACCCTATTATAAACAATTATCAGACTTTTGTGAATGAAAACAACTTTAATACTTAAAAATTTGTTAGAAAAATGTTTTTTTAAGGATTTTACCACTCAAAACTAATACACTACTACTACCATAACATAAATTTGTTATACTAGTGTACATTTCATTTTTAAGAAATTAGAACCATTTTCACCATTTATCCTTTAAGAACTAAAAAGTTTGACTACTTGCATAGCTATGTATGCAATTCCCGCTCCTATTAGAGGGCCAACCGCTACACCATTAAAAAGTGATACTGCTAGAATCGTGCCAAATACTAGTGCTGCCGTAATATGAGGGTCCTCTGCTAACAGCGTAAGCCCGTTTTTGGCAATTAACGCAACAGCAACTCCAGCACCTAATGCGATCCAAGCATACGATGACTTCAAGGCATCTGCTAATTGCTTAAACCCTATCTCACCTGTTGCAATTGGAACTAAAACAGCGATTGTTATTACAGTTACACCCCAGTTAATCCCTTTAGTCCCAATGGTAGGTAGCAGTTTAGACTCTAACCCTAGTAGCTTTATAACAAGTAAACACCCTACTGCAATTAACAATGATTGATTTTTAGCGATAAATCCTACTGCCAATAAAATCAGTAAAAATAAAACTGGTTGACTAAACAAGATGTAAAACCTCCAAAAAGAAATTAATAGAACAAGATAGTATTAATTCTCTAAATATTTCCGTTCAACTAAGCCTGAGTATAGAGCTTGGCACAAAAACTAAGTATATACAAGCTTACGCTGTAATAAACATTCTATATGAACAACTTTTTCCTTGCATTTTTATCGAACTAAGCTGTGTTAGTGTATTGCATTTAGCCCTTAGAGCTTACCTAATTGGAGGGTTGCAAAAGTGAATTTGCATTACGTATATAGCATACTAAGGTTTTTATTAATTGTTATGGTAATGTTTTTAGGAATATTAGTTTGTTATTATCTATCAACATTAACTTACCCATTTATCATCGCCATCCTAATCAGCATGTTGATTAATCCAATTGTAAATGGATTGGAACGAATATTTCGGCTCCCTAGGGGCATTGCGGTTGTAATTGCCATTATGCTCTTAATTTGCTTGATTGCAGGTATACTTATTCTTTTAGTTGCTGAAATTGTGACGGGTACAACCTACTTAGCAAAAGTCATTCCTGGACATTTAGACCTTTTAGTTCTTTACATTGAAACATTTTTCGTAACTAAAATTATCCCTATTTATAATCAACTAACTAATTTTTTTAATACCCTTGAAGCAAACCAACAACAATCTATTATTACAAATATCCAAAATATTGGCGAGCAAGTTGCATCAAGTGTTGGAAATTTTATTAAAAGCTTTTTAGAGAACATACCTGTCATGGTTAGCTGGCTGCCTAATGCCGCAACTGTTATTATCTTCTCCTTACTAGCCACCTTTTTCATTAGCAAAGACTGGTATAAATTTAAGTCTACTGTTTCCGTTTTTTTACCGCAGAAAGCAAAATCAAGTGGAAGAACCATTTTTGAAGAATTAAAAAAAGCATTAGTCGGATTTATACGCGCTCAAGCAACCTTAATCTCTATTACAACTGCAATTGTCTTAATTGGGCTGTTGATTTTAAGAGTAGACTATGCCATTACGATTGCTCTTTTAATTGGATTAGTTGACATTCTCCCTTATCTAGGAACAGGATTAATCTTTATTCCCTGGATTGTTTATTTATCCTTTAGTGACGGACTGCCATTGGCAATAGGATTAGGTGTCTTATATTTAATTGTATTAATTCAACGACAATTAATGGAACCGAAAGTTTTATCCTCAAATATCGGTTTAGATCCACTCGCTACTCTTATTGCCCTTTTTATCGGGTACAAAATCTTTGGCTTTTTAGGATTGATTATTGGACCAGTTGTATTAGTAGTTTTAAAAACGCTGAAGAGTGCTGGTGTATATGCAGATTTGTGGAAGTTTATTGTGAGTAATCATTCAAAATAACGGAATAAAAAGACAGATCCACTTTTGTGAACTGCCCTTTTGTCTCGTTCTAGATTCTGATAGATTGTTGCTAATTGACCTAATAATCTGTTTAAAACAGTGTTTTGATCGTTTAAAAGGTAAAATTCTATGAAGAAAAAAATGCCACTAGCCTTATAAAATGCTGTTTTTCTCCAAGTTACTATAGCAACAAAGTTTACGAAAACAGCCTTATTTAATAATGGTGAAACGATTTTTTTCCACCATTTTACGAATAATGGTTAGGAGGTATGGTTTTATTTTTTTTCTAGTAATAGGGATTAATAATAAAAAACCTACTGTATCTGTAATAAATCCAGGGGTTAATAGTAATAATCCACCAATCAGTATACATAGCCCATCTATAATCGCTAGCCCTGGAATTTGTCCCATCTGCATTTGATTTTGAACATTCCTTATTGCTTCAAGTCCTTGTTGTTTAGCAAGCCACGCACCAAATATACCTGTTAAAATAATAAGCAAGATCGTTGGAATTGTACCAATTGTCCTTCCTGACAATATGAGAACTCCTATTTCCAAAGCCGGAATAATGATGATTAGCAGCATTAATAATCGCATAATATCCACCTCTTTTTATCTAATTCTACCTGATATTTAATTCACCAATAAGATCAGCCTCAAGCAAATAAGAAGTTTTTGAATAGAAGATGTTTACTTAATTCCAAATTGGTTACACCCTAGAGGGGCACGGCACTTACTTTTTGTTACATAAAGTAAGACTGCTAGGGCTGGATGTCGCGTGCTTAGCCACAGTCCAAGACTTTTATAAGTTCATAAATAGTAAAAAAGAGAAGGAAAGAACCCTTCTCTTGAAAATTGATTAATCCCTTATGAATTAAAGGACACTTGCATGACCTTGGTAGATTATACCTCTTACAGCATCAACTGTAATATCTTGGCCATCGTTTAAAATTCTTGTAGCATCTTCAACACCTACAATCACCGGAATTCCGAGGCTTAATCCGACAACTGCAGCATGACTTGTTAGTCCACCCTCTTCAGTGATAAGAGCTGAAGCTTTTTCAAGGGCTTCCATCATATCACGATCAGTGCTCTGAGCTACTAGAATTGCTCCTTGCGTCATTTTTTCTTGAGCATCCTTTGCTGTACTTGCTACCACAACTTTACCAAAAGATGTTTTTCTTCCGATCCCTTGTCCTTTTGCAAGTACATTCCCAATTACATGTACTTTCATTAAGTTTGTTGTTCCAGACTCACCAACAGGAACACCAGCTGTAATGACAATTAAGTCACCATGAGATACCACTCCACTGTTAATTGCTTCCAACACAGAATGATCTAGCATTTCATCAGTTGACGTTGAATGGTTTCCACTTCTTGGATAAACACCCCAAACTAACGCTAATTTACGAGAAATTGAATCTGAAATTGTTACAGCAATAATTGGTGCTTTTGGACGATATTTAGAGATCATTCTCGCTGTATGGCCACTTTCAGTCGGAGTAACAATAGCCGACACCCCTAAATTAAGGGCTGTATATGCTGTGGATTGTCCCATAGCA
>JAPSLU010000164.1 GCA_031180405.1 Bacillus sp. (in: firmicutes)
GTCTTGTTCGAAAACAATATCCACGTCTTCCTTCATCATTTTTAACATTTTTTTCCTCCAATCTCATTTTAGTTTAAGAGAATTGCCAACTTTATTTTTAAATATAAAAAAAGCGCCTCTGTACAACGACAGAGACGCTTTGATGCGCGGTTCCACTCTGTTTAGGTAGAAACATATAACCCTTCTAACCTCAACTTTAGCTCTGTAACGTAGAGCGATACGCTTTTACTTACTAGTCAATAGTCAAAAAAGTGACGTTTAGCAAAAGGCTCTAAGGTGCATTTCAAGAATTATTTCTCTTAAACCCCTTTCAGCCGTGGGGGTTCTCTCTAAAAAGGAAATAAAACTTTACTCTCCTTATCAACGCTTTAAATATAGTTTAACCATACTATATTACATTTTCATACAAATGTTAACTAATAATATTTTTTAATCTTGTTAAAACAGTATCTTTCCCTAATACCGCAATAGATTTCGGTAAATCTGGTCCATGTGTTTGACCTGTCGTTGCTACACGAATTGGCATAAATAAATTTTTTCCTTTTTGACCTGTAGCCTTTTGTACAGTTTTTATCATCCCTTTAATTGTATCAGCTGTAAAGTCATCAGCATGCTTAATTTCTTGTTGGAATGCTTTCAACACTTCCGGAACTTGTTCCCCTTCAAGAACTTGTTTTGCTTCTTCATCATAATTAATATCTTCTTTAAAGAATAATTCAGTCAATTGGACAATCTCTGCTCCATAGTTTAACTGTTCTTGATAAAGAGCAATTAACTGATGAGTTCTTTCTTTTTCCTCATCACCCATGTCTTCAGAAACCTTACCTGCTTTAACTAAATGAGGTAAGGCAAGCGGAATTAGTTCTTCTACCTGTAATTGTTTAATATATTGGTTATTCATCCAAGCTAGTTTTTGTGTATCAAAAACTGCAGGAGATTTCGAGAGACGTGCAGCATCAAAAATCTCAATTAGCTGTTCTTGAGAAAACACTTCTTCTTCCCCAACTGGTGACCAGCCAAGTAAAGAAATAAAATTAAATAACGCTTCTGGTAAATAACCTAGTTCTTCATATTGTTCAATAAATTGAATAATTGATTCATCGCGCTTACTTAATTTTTTACGACTCTCATTCACGATTAATGTCATATGGCCGAAAACAGGAATATCCCATCCAAATGCTTCATATATCATGATTTGCTTTGGAGTATTTGATATATGGTCTTCTCCTCTAAGGACATGAGAAATTTTCATTAAATGATCATCAACTGCAACTGCAAAATTATAAGTTGGCGTTCCATCTTTTTTCACAATAACAAAATCGCCCATGCCTTCTGATTCAAAAGAAATATCTCCTTTGACCATATCATTAAAGCGGAATATCTTATTATTAGGCACTCTGAATCGAATGCTTGCCTTTAATCCTTTTGCTTCTAATTCTTGTTGCTCTTCAATTGTTAAATTGGCGTGCTTTCCAGAATATTTCGGTGTTTCACCGCGTGCAATTTGTTCTTCCCGCTCCTTTTCCAAGTCTTCTTCTGTGCAATAACATTTATATGCTAATCCTTTTTCTAGAAGCTCTTCATAATATTTTTTATACAAATCATTTCTTTCTGATTGACGATAAGGACCATATTCGCCACCGACATCAACACTTTCATCCCAATCAATACCAAGCCATCTTAAATACTTTAACTGACTTTCTTCACCGCCAGCAATATTTCGCTTTTTATCGGTATCCTCGATGCGGATGATGAATTTCCCGCCCATATTTTTTGCAAATAAATAATTAAAGAGAGCTGTTCTTGCATTTCCAATATGTAAATGCCCTGTTGGACTTGGGGCATAGCGTACTCTTACTTCGGTTGTCATCTTCTTTTACCTCCACTATTCTCATTCATATATTTATGTAATAACTACTTATCATCACGTCAGACTAACTAATTCTATCACCAATAAACTTAGGACACAAAAAAAACACTATAAATTCATGAACGCTTCTGTATCAAAACAGTTGCTTGTGAGGCAATTCCTTCCTGTCTTCCTGTAAAACCAAGTTTCTCAGTTGTTGTTGCCTTAACATTAACTTGTGATAGGTCAGCTTCCAACAACTCAGCAATTCGTTCTCTCATCTGATTAATATATGGAGCCATCTTTGGCTTTTGTGCAATAATAGTACAGTCAATATTCCCCAATTCATAACCTCGGCTTTTCACTAACCTCCAGACGTGCTCTAACAACTTAGCTGAATCAGCATCTTTAAAAGCAGGATCTGTATCAGGGAAGTGCTTCCCTATATCCCCTTCTGCAATTGCTCCTAAACAAGCATCTGCAACTGTATGTAGTAAAACATCGGCATCTGAATGACCAAGCAACCCTTTTTCAAAAGGGATTTCAATTCCTCCAATTATTAAAGGTCGATCTTCAACTAATTGGTGTACATCATACCCTTGTCCAACTCTTATCATGATTTTTCCTCTTTTCAAATGTCTTTTTTCGTTAAGATGGCCTCTGCAATGAAGAGATCCTCTGGTGTAGTTATTTTAATATTTGTATAATCACCCACAACGATTGATACAGGTTGTCCCACTCTTTCTAAAAGACTCGCATCGTCTGTCCCAAGATATCCTTCTTTCATCGCTCTATTATGCGCATTCATAATAAGAGATAACTGGAAGGCCTGTGGTGTTTGAATAGACCATAGAGTTGATCTCTCGACTGTTTCAGTAACAATTCCACCTTCAACCTTCTTGATGGTATCCTTCACAGGGACCGCAAGTGTGGATGCACCGGTTTCCATTGCCTTTAAAACTAAATTATTTATACTTTCGTGGGTAATAAACGGTCTTGCCCCATCATGTACAAGGACAAGTTCTCCATCTTTTATAGCTTTTAACCCATTATATACACTATGTTGTCTTTCTTGACCACCCAAAACAAATTGTTTAAGCTTGGATATTTGATACTTTTCAATCAAATTTAGAAAATCTACTTGCTCTGCTTCATTTATAACCAAGATTATTCCAGTACAATTGGAATGTTTTTCAAAAACCCTTAAAGTATGAATAATAATTGGTATTTCATGCAGCTCAATAAATTGTTTATTCTTCCCTGCCTTCATTCGCTTTCCTTGTCCTGCAGCAGGTATAATGACTTGAAATTCCATGGAGTTGCTCCTTCAAAAATTCAGTATAACAACATAATAAAAGATTACTCAGAATATGTAAAACAGAGTAAAATTCGTAATCAATTGATTTAAGTCAAATTGTTATATTTTTAAACATACTACAAAAGGTCAGATTCCCAAATTGATTGGAACCTGACCTCTTTGATACGATTTATTACCTTTACAATGCTTTTTCTAAAAGCTTGGGTTTAGCAAAAATCATTCTTCCTGCAGACGTTTGAAGAACACTTGTTACTAATACATCAATGTGCTTACCAATATAATTTCGACCGTCCTCAACAACAATCATTGTGCCATCATCTAAATAGGCAACACCCTGATTATGTTCTTTTCCATCTTTAATCACTTGAACATTCATTTCTTCACCTGGTAATACTACAGGCTTAACAGCATTAGCTAAGTCATTGATATTTAATACAGCTACTTTTTGAAGCTCACAAACTTTATTCAAGTTAAAGTCATTGGTCACAACAACACCTGATGTAAGCTTCGCCAGTTTGACTAATTTGCTATCTACCTCTTGGATTTCTTCAAAATCACCTTCATAAATCTCAACATTAATTGATAGTTCTTTTTGAATTCTGTTAAGAATATCTAAACCTCTTCTACCGCGATTTCGTTTTAATACATCCGAGGAATCCGCAATATGCTGAAGTTCCTCGAGAACAAATTGAGGGATCACAATCGTACCTTCTAAAAATCCAGTTTGACAGATGTCAGCGATTCTTCCATCAATAATTACGCTTGTGTCCAATATTTTTAACTTTTTATCTTCAAACTCTACTTCTTCGTCAGCCATTCCTTTTTTCTTTCCAATACGATTTGGGGCAGAAAATAAATTAATAAGTTCATCTCTTTTCTTAAAACCAACCTGGAATCCTAAATAACCTAATAGTAGCGTTAAAAAGATTGGAATGATGGTGTTAAATACTTGGTATTGGATATCTTTTAAAGGAATAACAATAAGAAAAGCAACTATAAGACCAAAGATTAATCCTAAACTACCAAACAATACATCTGTAACAGGTGCCTTTACAACAGCTTCTTCTAGAACTTTAATCCAATTTACCACATAATCGACTAACCAAAATGTTGCGATAAAAAACACAATTGCACCTAGCACTGCCAATGTATAGGGTGTGTTAATAAAAGGTATGTCTTGCATATTCATTAGTTCGAGTAATTGTGGCATGAAGAGAATCCCTAGCATTCCACCTACGCTTAGAAAAAACAGTTGGATTATGCGCTTAATTAACATACCTTCACCTCCTTTTGAGTTATTACTACTTTATCCTAATTCCAAAGCTTGTGAAATAGTTATATTAAAATGTAAAAAGATTGATACAAGCCTGTAATCATGCCAGAAAAATAAACCATAAAAACAATTTTAATATACCCTATTTTACAATAATTAAAACCAAAATCTTCAAATTTTCATCAAAATATACTTATATATGGCGATCAATGAGAAGCTGGTCTTGTAATCTTTTTAACCCTTCTTTTATTTTCTTCGCCCTAACCTCACCTATCCCTTCCACCTCATCCAACTGTTCTACGGTTGCGCCCATAATAAGTTTCAAATTTTTATAGGTTGTCACTAAATTTTCAATAATTATGGTGGGAAGTCTCGGTATTTTATTTAAAATTCGATATCCTCTAGAAATAACCGGGCTATCCACATTCGTAAAAGAAGAATATCCTAATAATTTAAAAAGAACACTATCTTCTAAAAGCACAAAGCTAGATAAGTCTTGAAGTTGTTTTATAACTGGATAAGGATCTACAGATTTATCTTGTGCATAATCCTTAATTAATAGGGCCGCTTCCTCTTCTAACCCACTAAGTAGTTCGGCTAGCTGTAGCCTAATTAAATGCCCTTCAGCTCCTAGCTCATTCACATAGTCATTGATTTCATCCTTTATCCTTAATACCATCTCAAAACGATGAAGCACTTGAAGGACCTCCTTAAAGGTCACAAGCTCTTCAAGCTCTAATGCACCAAGGGTTAAGATTGATTGATCAAGTACGATCTTATATTTTTCTAGTGTTTGGATAGCCTGATTGGCTTTTGTTAAAATGACTCCAATGTCACGAAGTGCATACCTTAGCTCTCCGTGGTATAAAGTAATAACATTTCTCCTCTGTGAAATAGCAATAACTAAATTACCTGTTTGTTTTGCCACTCTTTCAGCAGTTCGATGCCTCATGCCAGTTTCAGAGGAATAAATTGAGGAGTCAGGAACCAGTTGAGCATTGGCGAACATGATCTTATTACCTGAGTCACTTAAAATTATGGCACCATCCATTTTAGCTAACTCATATAAATGAGCGGATGAAAAAGGACATCCAATTTCAAATCCACCATCTATGACCTCTTTTACCTTGTCGTTATGACCAACGACAATCAAGCCACCTGTTTTTGCACGCAGGACGTTTTCGATTCCTTCTCTTATTGGTGTTCCTGGTGCCACAAACTGTAATATTTCGTTTAATGTTTTTTCTCCTGACTTACTCTCTTTATCTGTCATTTACAATCCTCCTAGAGTTTTTTGGAGGGCCTCTGCGACGTTTTTCACACCTACTATTTCAATATCCACTGGTGGGTTCCACCCCCCTATATTTGCATGTGGAATCACCGCCCGCTTAAAACCAAGCTTTGCTGCTTCGATAACTCGTTGTTCAATCCGTGAAACTCTTCTAACTTCACCAGTTAATCCAACCTCACCAATAATAACGTCAGTTGGTCTTGGCGGTGCATCTTTAAAACTAGATGCGATACTTACCGCAACCGCTAAATCAATTGCAGGTTCATCAAGCTTTACACCACCTGCTACTTTTAAATAAGCATCTTGATTTTGTAATAGGAGACCCACTCGCTTTTCTAAAACAGCCATTAATAATGGGACCCGATTATGATCTATACCGGTAGCCATTCTTCGTGGATTACCGAAACTAGTTGGAGATATGAGGGCCTGGATTTCGACTAATACTGATCTTGTACCTTCCATAGAAGCTACAACCGTTGAACCTGCAGCACCCTTGGAACGCTCCTCAAGAAATATTTCAGAAGGATTTTGAACTTCTTCTAATCCTGCTTCCTTCATTTCAAAAATTCCCATTTCGTTTGTCGAACCAAAACGGTTCTTCACAGCACGTAAAATGCGGTACGTATGATGTCGCTCTCCCTCAAAATAAAGCACTGTATCAACCATATGTTCTAATAGTCTCGGCCCTGCAATAGATCCCTCTTTTGTCACGTGACCAACAATAAAGATAGCAATTCCCTTTGTTTTCGCAATTCTCATTAATTCTGCTGTCGACTCTCTAACTTGTGAAACACTACCAGGCGCTGAGCTTATTTCACTATGATAGACCGTTTGAATGGAATCCACTACAACAAAGGAAGGCTTGGTTTCTTCAATAGCTTTTGAAATAAAACTCAAATCTGTTTCTGATAAAACTAATAATTTATCTGATTTTACACCTAAACGGTCCGCTCTTAATTTTGTTTGTTTAACAGATTCCTCACCAGAAATATATAAAACATCGTTACCATTATCAGCAAGCTGTGAAGAAACTTGTAATAACAATGTTGATTTTCCAATTCCAGGGTCTCCACCAATTAATACTAAGGATCCTTTTACAATTCCGCTACCTAACACACGGTTAAATTCTTTTGAAGTTGTATATATTCTTGGTTCTTGGGTTGTTTCGATTGTTGTAATAGGGGAGGGTTTTTGTACGGTTTGGTTAGAATGAGCAAATACAGTCCTTCGTGGTGATGCAGACTTTAACACTTCTTCTGTCATCGTATTCCACTCGCCACAGCCTGGACATTTCCCCATCCATTTGGCTGATTCATAACCACAGGTTTGACAAATAAATTTCACCTTTGTTTTAGCCATTCATATATTCCTCTCTTATTAGATTAGCAAGTAGACGAGCCATTTATGATATTAACCTTTAATATTAGAAAATAACGTGCGGATCTTTTTAGATTATAGAGAGAAATGACATTTTATCCAGCTAATGTTGTTTTAGTTTTTTCTCACACTTTAAATATGTAAGTGATAATTTCCGCTTAAAAAGAAAGCGAGGCACACATCAGTTAGTGTGCCTCACATTAAAAGCCTTAATTTGTTTTTACTTCTTCTTTTTCATCAGTTTTTACAACAAATTCACCGTTTTCGACATCTAGAATAATCTTAAGGCCTTTATTAATTGTGCCTCTTAACAGTTCTTCAGACAGACGGTCTTCTACATTTTTTTGAATTGAACGACGTAATGGTCTTGCACCATACTCTAAATCAATTCCTTCATCCGCAATCTTTTCTTTTGCAGCTTCTGTTAACTCTAGTGATAAGTCTTGCTCTTTTAGTCGTTTTGTTAACTGGTCTGACATTAATGATACAATCTCTTTCAAGTGCTTTTTCTCTAAAGAATGGAACACAATGATCTCATCAATACGGTTAATAAACTCAGGTCTGAATGCACGTTTCAATTCATTCATAACTTTACCTTTCATATCTTTGTAATTCTGAGTTTCATCTTGAACGTTAAATCCAACATATTTATTACGTTTTAGCTCACTTGCCCCAACGTTGGATGTCATAATTAAAATCGTATTTCTAAAGTCTACCGTACGGCCTTTTGAATCCGTTAATCTTCCATCTTCTAATACTTGAAGTAGAATATTAAAAACATCAGGATGTGCTTTTTCAATTTCATCTAAAAGAACAACTGAATATGGCTTTCTTCTAACCTTCTCAGTTAATTGACCACCTTCATCATACCCTACATATCCTGGAGGTGAACCAACTAGACGAGAAGTTGAATGCTTCTCCATATATTCCGACATATCTATACGAATCATTGCATCTTCATCACCGAAAATAGATTCAGCTAATGCTCTTGCAAGCTCAGTTTTCCCAACTCCAGTAGGTCCGAGGAAAATGAAGGAACCAATTGGTCGCTTAGGATCTTTAAGCCCGGCGCGTGCACGTCGAACCGCCTTTGCCACAGCAACTACAGCCTCTTCTTGACCAACAACCCTAGAATGAAGAAGATTTTCCATATTTAATAGCTTATCAGTTTCAGTTTGAGCTAATTTAGAAACAGGTACACCCGTCCAGCTTGAAACGACCATTGCAATATCTTCAACCGTTACTTCGGTATTTTCTTGGCCCTGTTTTTCTTTCCATGTTTTCTTTGTTTCTTCTAATTGTTCACGTAGACGTTGTTCGGTGTCACGTAACGATGCAGCTTTTTCAAATTCTTGGCTCTGGACTGATGCATCCTTTTCTTTGCGAATTTCCTCAAGCTTCAACTCTAATTCCTTTAAATTAGGTGGTGTAGTAAATGAACGTAAACGTACCTTTGAGCCCGCCTCATCTATTAAATCAATCGCTTTATCTGGAAGGAAACGATCAGAAATATAACGATCTGATAATTTAACAGCAGCATCGATTGCTTCGTCAGTAATAGAAACCCTGTGATGGGCTTCATATCGATCACGCAATCCTTTTAATATCTGAATACTTTCATCAACAGTTGGTTCATCTACTTGAATTGGTTGGAATCTCCGCTCTAACGCTGCATCCTTCTCAATGTATTTTCTATATTCATCAAGTGTAGTTGCACCGATACATTGTAACTCACCTCTCGCTAATGAAGGTTTTAATATATTAGACGCATCAATCGCTCCTTCTGCTCCACCTGCACCAATTAATGTGTGTAACTCATCTATGAAGAGAATAATATTTCCAGCCTGGCGGATTTCGTCCATAACCTTCTTAAGACGATCTTCAAACTCACCACGGTATTTTGTACCAGCAACAACAGTACCCATATCTAACGTCATAACACGCTTATCTCTTAAGATTTCTGGCACTTCATTTTGAACGATTTGTTGAGCTAATCCTTCAGCAATCGCTGTTTTACCAACACCAGGCTCACCAATTAATACCGGATTATTCTTTGTACGTCGACTTAATACTTCAATTACACGTTGAATCTCTTTACTTCTACCGATTACAGGATCTAAGCTTCCTTCTCTTGCAATTGCAGTTAGATCTCTTGCAAGACTATCAAGAGTTGGTGTATTTGCATTTGTTATACCGCCACCTTGATGATTTGCAGAAGATTCATTACTTCCTAATAATTGCAGAACTTGCTGTCGTGCTTTATTTAAACTTACACCTAAATTATTTAGTACTCTTGCTGCTACTCCTTCACCTTCACGTATAAGTCCTAGAAGTATATGTTCTGTCCCTACATAAGAGTGACCTAATTTTCTTGCTTCATCCATGGATAATTCAATAACCTTTTTTGCCCTCGGAGTGTAATGAATGGTTTGCGATGCGTCTTGACCTCTTCCGATTAAGCCTTCAACTTCCTTTTGTATCTTATCAGGTCCTAGACCTAACGCTAATAAAGCTTTAGCTGCAATCCCTTCACCTTCACTGACTAGCCCCAATAAAATATGCTCTGTTCCAATATTATTATGACCTAAGCGAACAGCTTCCTCTTGTGCTAATGCTAATACTTTTTGAGCACGCTCAGTAAATCTTCCAAACATCATGATTCATCATCCTCCATCCGTTTATTACGATCCATTTCTAGGTTTAGTCGCTCTCTAATGAGTGCAGCCCGTCGAATATCTCTTTCGTCAGGACGTAATGGTCCACCAAAATACTGTTGTAAAAATCCTGGCTGAGTTAAAATCATAAGTTCATTTAGAATCGTTCTAGATACGTCCTTAATAATACCCAAATCAATTCCTAATCGAACATCAGATAAACATTTTGC
>JAPSLU010000165.1 GCA_031180405.1 Bacillus sp. (in: firmicutes)
GGATTAAATAGATTATGGAAACTTGGTTTAACACTAGATGAATTAGCTGAATTCGGTGCAGAAATAGGATCAGATGTATCCTTTTGTGTATACGGTGGAACTGCGTTAGCAACAGGACGTGGAGAAATCATTCAACATATCGACCCACCGCCACATTGCTGGGTTGTACTAGCAAAGCCAACAATTGGAGTATCGACAGCAGATGTCTATCGGAATTTAAATCTCCAAATGATAAAGCATCCTGATGTAGAAGGAATGGTAAACGCATTACATACAAGTAATTACGAGAAAATTTGTTCTTTAATGGGAAATGTATTAGAAGATGTTACTTTGCAGATGCATCCAGAGGTAGCAAACATTAAAGATCAAATGAAAAGGTTTGGCGCCGATGCTGTATTAATGAGTGGAAGTGGTCCTACTGTTTTTGGTTTGGTTCAATATGAATCACGCTTACCTCGTGTTTATAATGGTTTAAGGGGCTTCTGTGACCAGGTTTTTGCTGTTAGGATGCTTGGAGAACGAAACATTCTTGATTAAATACGGATATTAAGTTATATTTACTATAATAATATTCGGATTTTGGGGGTTACCAGTTCATGAAATTTCGTCGTAGTGGTCGACTTGTTGATATGACAAACTACATGCTTCATCATCCACATTCTTTAGTTCCATTAACATATTTTTCGGAAAAATATCAATCTGCGAAATCATCTATTAGTGAAGACTTAACAATTATTAAAGAAACCTTTGAACAACAAGGAATTGGAACATTATTGACAGTGCCAGGTGCTGCGGGTGGTGTGAAATTTATCCCCAAAGTTGAAATGAACGAGGCAAAGCGATTCATTGCTGAGCTTTGTGAACTCATTGCTAAACCAGAAAGGTTACTTCCAGGGGGCTACTTGTATCTAACTGATCTATTAGGTAACCCAGCTATTGTCAATAAAATAGGTCGCCTTTTTGCAACGGTCTTTAGTAACCGGAAAATTGACGTTGTGATGACGGTAGCGACAAAGGGAATTCCATTGGCTTACGCAGTAGCTGCACAATTAGATGTCCCTGTGGTGATTGTAAGGAAAGACAGCAAAGTCACAGAAGGATCAACTGTCAGCATAAACTACGTTTCTGGTTCATCTAAACGTATTCAAACAATGTTGCTTGCCAAACGCAGCTTAAAGGAAGGATCCAATGTTTTAATTATTGATGACTTCATGAAAGCCGGAGGAACAATTAATGGAATGATTAGCCTCTTAGAAGAATTCAAAGCAACTGTAGCAGGCATTGGTGTTCTGGTAGAAACAGAAGGTGTTGAAGAAAGGCTAGTGGATAAGTATGTTTCACTTGTAAAACTAGCCGATGTTGATGTTCGTGAACGAAATATCCAAGTATCAGAAGGTACCTATTTTCAAATTGTAAACAATGATGAGATTGGAGAGGATCTGTATGAAAACAGTTAGTACAAGTCATGCACCAGCGGCAATTGGACCGTATTCACAAGGAATTATTGTAAATAATTTGTTTTATAGCTCAGGCCAAATTCCATTAACTGCTGAAGGGGAAATGGTCACAGGGGATATAGAAGTACAAACACACCAAGTATTTAAAAATCTAGAAGCTGTTTTAGAAGAAGCAGGCGCATCTTTTGAAAGTGTTGTAAAAGCAACAGTATTTCTTCAAGATATGAATGACTTTGCCCTTTTTAATGGGGTATACGGACAATATTTTTCCGCGCATAAGCCAGCACGCTCATGCGTTGAAGTAGCAAAATTACCAAAAGATGCATTAGTTGAAATTGAGGTAATTGCATTAGTTAAATAATTTGAAGCAGTCAATCACTGAATGATTAGTGGTTGGCTTTTTTGTTCTTTTTTGGAGATAGTATCCAGAAAAAATGTTCAAAAATAAAAAAAAACATATTTTTTGTCAATAAATTTGCCAAAAATTAAAAAAAATTCAAATTAAGGAAGGAATAACAGAAACAACGTTGAATTTAGTAACTAAAGTTTTTCATATGGGGGAAAAAGGTGGTGAACAGAATGGAAGTTACAGACGTAAGATTACGCCGCGTTAATACCGAAGGACGTATGAGAGCAATTGCATCTATTACGTTAGATCATGAGTTTGTTGTTCATGACATTCGTGTAATTGATGGCAATAATGGTCTCTTTGTTGCGATGCCAAGCAAGCGCACTCCTGATGGTGAATTCAGAGATATTGCACACCCTATTAATTCCGGTACACGCGGAAAAATTCAAGATGCTGTACTAGCTGAGTATCACCGATTAGGTGAATTAGAAGTTGAATTTGAAGAAGCAGGTGCTTCATAAAATAGAAAATAAAAAGGACTTTGCACTTTAATTAGTGTAAAGTCCTTTTTATTTTTATTTTGATTAACACGATTAAATACTAAGGAATAAAAAATTAGCTCATGGTTTAAAAAAGAACTTTCATTTCGTAGTCGTTCGGAAAATAAAAATTTATGATAAAATTAGAAATATCATGTACTTTTGTTTGTTGTCTTGAAATGAGGCTTATTTTAAGATATATTTTTTATGGATAAAAAGGTTCTGTTTTTATAATGTACTTAGTCTTGGTGTCATTAACCCTCACATAAGCAATAAATGAATTGAAGATATTGGACATTTCGATTCATTTGCGCCTTATTGCCCGAGGTTGTTCAAGGCGCTTGCGATTTTAAAATGATTAGCTAATTGGAGGCTTAATAAATGGACAAACGGTATGCAGTAATTTTGGCTGCTGGACAAGGAACAAGAATGAAATCCTCTCTATATAAAGTATTACATCCTGTTTGTGGAAAACCAATGGTTCAGCATGTATTAGATCAAGTGACACAATTGAATTTGTCGGAGGTTGTCACAATTGTTGGCCATGGGGCAGAGAAAGTTAAATCAGAGCTTGGAAATATGACAAAATACGCATTACAAAGTGAGCAACTTGGTACGGCACATGCAGTTATGCAAGCTGCATCATTTCTGGAAGATAAAGAAGGAACGACAATTGTAATTTGCGGCGATACACCATTAATTACAGCAGAAACAATGTCGGCTCTTTTAGCACATCATCAAGAAACAAAGGCAAAAGCAACGATTCTTACAGCAAAAGCAGATGAGCCAACTGGATATGGCCGAATTGTTCGTAACCAAGAGGGTAAAGTAGAAAAGATAGTAGAGCATAAAGACGCCAGCGAAACAGAGCGTGCCATTACAGAAATCAATACGGGTACATATTGCTTTGATAATAAGGAATTATTTAAAGCACTAAATAATGTATCAAATGATAATGTTCAAGGAGAATATTATTTACCGGATGTTATTGAGATTTTAAAAAATGAAGGCCAAATGGTCTCTGCGTATTTAACATCATCATTTGAAGAAACATTAGGAGTAAATGATCGAATTGCTTTATCACAAGCGGAAAAAACTATGAAGCAACGTATCAATAATGAACATATGAAAAATGGGGTTACTATTATTGATCCAAATAATACGTATATTTCTATTGGTGCAAAGATCGGTCGTGATACAACAATTTATCCAGGAACAATGATAATTGGTGACACTGTTATCGGTGAAGATTGCTTAATTGGACCAAATACAGAAATTAAAAACTGTAAAATTGATCATGCTACTACGATAAGACAATCTGTCGCACATGATAGTGAAATTGGTAGTAAGGTTGCGATAGGTCCTTTTGCGCACATCCGTCCATTATCTCAAATATCAGATGATGTAAAGATTGGAAACTTCGTTGAAGTGAAAAAATCAACAATGGGTAAAGGTAGCAAGGCTTCCCACTTAAGCTATATTGGAGATGCTGAGGTTGGATCTGATGTAAACCTTGGATGTGGATCTATTACAGTTAATTATGATGGTAAGAATAAATTCTTAACAAAGATAGAAGACGGTGCCTTTATTGGTTGTAACTCAAACCTAATTGCACCTGTTACAGTTGGTAAAGGGGCATATGTAGCTGCTGGATCTACTGTTACGAATGATGTACCAGAAAATGCATTGTCAGTTGCGCGTGCTCGACAAGTCAATAAAGAAAACTATGTCGATCGATTAAATCATAAAAATTCCTAATGGAGGTTTTCACTTTACATGTCTAATCGCTATGGAGATTCTAACTTAAAAATATTTACTCTAAACTCAAACCCTGCATTGGCAAAAGAAATTGCTGATATTGTGGGCGTTGATTTAGGGAAAAGTTCTGTTACACGTTTTAGTGATGGTGAAATTCAAATAAACATCGAAGAAAGTATACGTGGTTGTGATGTTTATATTGTTCAATCAACAAGTGGCCCTGTGAATGAACATATCATGGAACTATTGATTATGATTGATGCCTTAAAGCGTGCCTCAGCCAAAACAATAAACATCGTTATTCCATATTACGGCTATGCCAGACAAGATCGTAAAGCGAGAGCTAGGGAGCCTATTACAGCAAAGCTTGTCGCAAACTTACTTGAAACAGCAGGTTCAACAAGAGTTATTACCCTAGACCTACATGCTCCACAGATTCAAGGATTCTTTGATATTCCAATTGATCACTTGATGGGCGTACCAATTTTAGGTGAATATTTCTTAGGCAAAAATTTAGAAGACATCGTTATTGTTTCTCCTGACCACGGTGGTGTGACAAGAGCTCGTAAATTAGCCGATAAATTAAAAGCTCCTATTGCGATTATTGACAAAAGACGTCCAAGACCAAATGTAGCGGAAGTTATGAATATTGTTGGTCATATTGAAGGAAAAACAGCGATCTTAATCGATGATATTATTGATACAGCCGGAACAATTACATTAGCTGCTAATGCATTGGAAGAGAATGGTGCGAAAGCAGTATATGCGTGCTGTACACATCCTGTTTTATCAGGTCCAGCAATTGAACGAATCGCTAATTCTAAGATTAAAGAATTAGTTGTTACAAACTCAATTTTACTACCGGAAGAAAAACGAATTGATAAGCTAGTGGAGCTTTCGGTTGCTCCACTTATTGGAGAAGCGATCATTCGTGTACATGAAAAACAATCAGTAAGCTTACTTTTTGATTAATACTAGCATAAACCTATTCACCCCTTATCTTTAGTAAAATTAAGGGATGAATAGGTTTTTTATTTTGGCTATTTTCGTAAACTTTGTTGTTATTAATAACTTGAATGAAGCAGCACTATATAAAGTCTAGTGGCATCTTTTCTTCTTGTATCGTAACTTTCATACGCGTAAAAAAAATGTTTTTAACATATTATTAGGTCATATAACAACACTCTTTCAGAAAAGAGCCTTTATTTTTTAACACCAGACTTATTTTAAAGAATATGTTTATACCCTACTGGATATGGGCAAACCATATATATGAACGAATATCGTTAGGAAGGTGTAAATAATGACAACATTACAAGCAATGAAAAGAACAGAGTTTACAAACTCTGCTAAACGAAAAGTACGTGAGTCTGGACAGGTTCCTGCCATTATTTACGGTAAAGCGACAGAAAGCCAACCAGTAGCATTAGATAGTATTCAATTAATTAAAACACTTAGAGAAGAAGGGAAAAATACAGTCCTTCATCTAAATGTTGATGGTTCATCACATGCCGTAATGTTATATGATATGCAAACTGACCCATTAAAGAATGAAATCATACACGCTGATTTCCATATTGTGGACATGCAAGCAGATGTTGAGGTTGAAGTACCTGTTCATTTAATTGGTGAAGCACAAGGTGTAAAAGATGGAGGCGTATTACAGCAGTCATTGCATGAAATAACAATTAGTGCAAAGCCAGGTAATATCCCACAAACAATTGACGTTGATATCTCAAGTTTAGGTGTTAATGAAACGACAACTATCAAGGATCTACCACAAAGCCCCAACTATCAATTTGTCCAGGATGAGGAGCAGGTTGTTGCTTCTATACTCCCACCACAACAGGAAGAAGAAATTGATAGTGGAGAGGAGCAGGAGCCAGGGACACCGGTAAATGCAGAAGGAAGAGAAAATAACGAAGGATAAAAACTGAAATAGAATAAAAATAGTGTCAGCCCTTTAGCCTTATTAAGGATAAACTCTTATCCATATTTTAAGGAAATGAAGGCTGACACTTTACTTTTGTGGTGATAAATTATACTAAATAAGATAATATAATAAAGAAGATAACATAATGTTTCATTTTAATTTAACAATATGAAATAGTTCATCTCTTGTTGAGGAGGGTGTTTATGAAGCTCATCGTTGGGCTGGGGAACCCTGGTAGACAGTATGAAAACACCAGGCATAATGTAGGTTTTAAAGTGATAGACAAACTTTCTGAGGATTTAGCTATTCCTCTTGATCGTCAGAAATTTAATGGTATATATGGTATAGGTCATATTTCAGGTGAGAAAATCATATTATTAAAACCACTTACATATATGAATTTATCAGGGGAATGCATTCGTCCTTTACTTGATTTCTATGATATGAGTACAGAAGATTTAGTTGTGATATACGATGACCTTGATCTTCCAGTAGGCAAAATACGATTAAGATCTAAAGGAAGTGCCGGTGGGCATAATGGTATTAAGTCCATGATACTTCACTTAGGTACACAGGAGTTCAATCGTATTCGAGTTGGAATTGACCGTCCAGTGAATGGGATGAAAATTTCAGATTATGTCTTAGGGCAATTTTCTATGGATGAGATAGAAAAAGTAAATGAAGGAATCGACTATAGCGCAAAAGCTTGTGAGAGTTGGATTCAGAAAAGCTTTGTTCAAGTGATGAATGAATTTAACTAAATAGATCTAAAACCAAACATTGGCACCATATGTATAGCTTCCAATCAAAAGGTCCATACTAGACATAAACATACCTTTTCAGGAGGCTAACGTTGTGGCTTTGCATTATTATTGTAGACACTGTGGTGTAAATGTAGGTAGCCTTGATAATATTTCCATTTCTAGTGAACAACTTGGATTTCATCACCTAACAATTGATGAACGCCAGGAGATGATCACATATGATCAAAATGGAGATATGCACATAAAAACGATATGTGAGGACTGTCAGGATGCATTACATAGAAACCCTGATCTTCATCAAGTGGAACATTTTATTCAGTAAGAGCTTTGGGTGACACCCAAAGCATTTTTCTGTTTACCTTTCCATCTACTCATAGAAAGATAGTCTGTAAAGTGAAAAAATGAGATTTTCCCTTTGCTATAAATGTTCGGCTTCCAAAACGGCCATGAAAACGTCAGGTATGGGTGGAGAACAAAAGGAAAAGATGACAAAGAACCTAACTGTAAAAGTGAATAAGAGTGGAAATAATGAGAGGGGGCTGAGCCTTGAAAAGTTTACAGCAGTTTTTTTATGAAAATGATGATTTTAAAACAATTGTTTCTGGTATTGAAGAAGGGTTAAAAGAACAACTGGTCGCAGGTCTTTCTGGTTCAGCGAGAACTGTTTTTATAGCTTCTCTATATAATGAATTGAATAAATCAATATTAATTGTAACGCATAATCTCTTCCAAGCTCAAAAGGTTTATGAAGATTTATTAAACTTAATAAAAGAGGATGTTTTTCTATATCCTGTTAATGATTTAA
This sequence comes from Bacillus sp. (in: firmicutes), assembly GCA_031180405.1. Classification (GTDB taxonomy): domain Bacteria; phylum Bacillota; class Bacilli; order Bacillales; family Bacillaceae; genus Metabacillus. Next base: position 7,606 of record JAPSLU010000165.1, read on the forward strand.
TAGCCTCAGAGGTTGCAATTGCAAGTCCTGAATTAAAGGCACAAAGAATAGAAGTTTTAAATCAATTGTCCGAAGGGAAAAACTCAATTGTTGTTGCACCAGTTGCTGGAATAAGGAGACTACTTCCACCAAAGGAGCTTTGGAAGCAAAAGCAATTTAAACTCTCATTAGGACAAGATATAAACCTAGACGAGTATATACAACAATTTATTTCATTAGGTTATGAAAGAGTAGATATGGTTAGTTCGCCTGGTGAATTTAGCGTTCGCGGAGGAATTATTGATATTTATCCACTAACAGAGGACCATGCAATAAGAGTCGAATTGTTTGATACAGAAATTGATTCGATCAGATCTTTTGATATAGATGATCAGAGGTCGATCAAGATGTTGAAAAGTGTCATGATCGGTCCTGCTGTTGAAATGATCATAACTGATGAATCAAGAGAAAGATGTATAAAGAAGGTAGAAGAGGGCTTAGCCAAATCTCTCAAAAAGATGAAGAGTGAGCAGCAAAAGGAAGTGCTTGTTGAGCATATTCAATATGATATTGAGAGATTACGTAATAACCAAATAAATCAGGATATGTTTAAATTCTCATCCCTCTTCTATGAACAACCTGCTAGTTTACTAGATTATTTTTCAAAGGATACTATAATTATTTTGGATGAAATAAGTAGAATCCATGAAACCTATGACCAATTAGAACGAGAAGAGGCTGAGTGGTTTACAGGTTTGCTTGAGGAAGGGAAGATTATTCAGGATGTAAAAATGTCACACTCCTACATGGATGTTATGTCAAAGAGTAAACATCCCTCTATCTATCTATCCCTATTTCTAAGACATGTACCACATACTAGTCCTCAAAATATTCTGAACCTATCATGTAAGCAAATGCAGAGCTTCCATGGCCAGATGAACGTTTTGAAAAATGAGTTAGAGCGTTGGCAGAAGTCACAATTTGCTGTTGCATTTTTAGGTGTTAATGAAGAAAGGACGAAAAAGCTTCAAGATGTGCTAGAGGATTATGATATAGAGGCAAAAATCTTAGGTAAAGATGAAATTCTAATGGCTGGAAAGATTGCAATCGTTGAAGGGGATTTACAAACAGGCTTTGAACTTCCAATGCAAAGATTAGCGATTATTACAGAGGAGGAGCTCTTTAAGAAAAGAGTCAAAAAACAAGTAAGAAGGCAAAAACTATCAAATGCAGAACGAATTAAAAGTTACTCCGAATTAGAAATCGGTGACTATGTTGTTCATGTTAATCATGGAATTGGAAAATATTTAGGGATAGAAACACTAGAGATTAATGGAATTCACAAGGATTACTTAAATATCCGATATCAGGGTAGTGATCAGCTATACGTTCCTGTTGATCAAATTGATCAAGTTCAAAAATATGTAGGGTCTGAAGGCAAGGAGCCTAAGATTTATAAATTAGGTGGAAATGACTGGCGAAGAGTTAAAAAGAAAGTTGAATCTTCTGTACAGGACATTGCAGATGATCTAATTAAGCTATATGCTGAGCGTGAAGCTAGTGAAGGATTTGCCTTCTCTCCAGATGGTGAAATGCAAAAAGAATTTGAATTGGCCTTTCCTTATCAAGAAACTGAGGACCAAATTCGTTCAATCATGGAAATTAAAAAAGATATGGAAAGACTCCGTCCAATGGACCGCCTTTTATGTGGAGATGTTGGATATGGTAAAACAGAAGTTGCAATCAGAGCGGCCTTTAAAGCTATCGCAGATGGAAAACAAGTGGCGTTGCTTGTTCCTACTACCATTTTAGCTCAGCAGCATTTTGAGACTGTACGAGAACGTTTTCAGGATTATCCTATTACTGTTGGCCTATTGAGCCGTTTTAGAACTAGAAAAGAAATTAATGAAACGACAAAAGGATTAAGTAATGGAACAGTCGATATGGTTATTGGAACACACCGACTACTTTCAAAGGATATAAAGTATAAAGATTTAGGACTACTTATTATTGATGAAGAACAACGTTTTGGTGTGACACATAAAGAAAAAATTAAGCAATTAAAAGCAAACGTTGATGTGCTCACCTTAACGGCGACACCAATTCCAAGAACGTTGCATATGTCAATGCTAGGGGTGAGGGACTTATCGGTTATTGAAACACCTCCAGAAAATCGTTTCCCAGTTCAAACATATGTTGTCGAATACAACGGGGCATTAGTACGAGAATCGATTGAAAGAGAAATGGCTCGTGGGGGTCAGGTGTT
>JAPSLU010000166.1:0-4693 GCA_031180405.1 Bacillus sp. (in: firmicutes)
TGCCTTCCAATCAATTTCCTCTTGATAGCCCTCAGCAAATTCAACATTCATTGTGACAAAGCCACGTTGGTTATGAGCACTATATTCACTAATTTCCTTTGAGCAAGGACAAAGAGTTGTAACAGCGCATTTTAAAGCTGCTGAACTTGTAAACCCGACGCTATTCTCATAAGAAACAGAGACTGTTGCCTCGGCATGATTTAACCCAACTAACTCAGAAGCGGGACCTTTCCGTTCGTAAAACCATGGAAACGTTACTTCAATACTAGCATCCTGCTGTTTTAAACGTTCAGCAAGTTCTTTTGTAAAGTCATAAAGATTCGCTAGGGTAAGGTGAAATCCACCATTTTGACGGTATTGCTCTAGCTGCTCCGTAAAACGGCTCATATTTGTTCCCTTTGATTCATGAGAAATTTTACTTGTCATTTTAAAACTAGCAATCGTAGTTTGTTGGTTTGGAAGTAAATCAGAATGGATAATAATTGGATGTTTCACATTGCTAATTCCAACTGCGTCTATAGTAAAAAGAAAGTCTTTTTTCGTATTTTGTAAATCTGGCATTTTGTCTTTTTCAGTAGGTTTAAGCTTTACTCCAGGTTCAACGGAGCCAAAAAGTCTATGACGTTCTTCTTTTGGCGGTAAGTTAATCTTTCTTGTCATTTTGATCCCCTCTCACTTACTCGATATTGAGAGTATACTGTATGTCGATAGAAAACTTCAACGATTAAATCTTCTGAACTGCTCTAAAAATGTCGAAAAGGTTCTAATAATGTAGAAAAAGAACCAATTGATTTCAATATTATTGGTCATAATCTCTTAAAAAAATTAGTATAGTAGAGTAAAAAGAATAAAAGGTTAGGAGCTAATATATGAACAGATCTGTTTTACCATATTTAAGAGAATCACTTGCCCTGGGATTACTAGGATTGTTCTTTTATTTGTTTTTGTTCGTAGACTTTCACGATATTTCATGGAACATTCCTTCTGAATTGTTGACAGTTAATACCATGTTCCTAAGCATTTTATTAGAAGCTATCCCGTTCATTTTATTAGGGGTTTTTGTTTCAGCGCTCATTCAAACCTTTGTTTCGGAGGAATTTATTAAACGAGCGTTGCCAAAGAATGCTATTTTGGCTTTGTTGCCAGCAGCTTTACTTGGAGCGATCTTTCCTATTTGTGAATGCGCGATCGTTCCAATCGTGAGAAGATTAATGAAAAAAGGGATGCCGTTACATCTTGGAGTTGTATTTTTAGTAGGTGCACCAATATTAAATCCGATTGTTTTTGCCTCAACATACTATGCTTTTTCCTCACAGCTACATATTGCCTATGCAAGAATGGGGCTGGCATTTGTCCTTTCTATTGTCATAGGTTTTATCATATATCTTATTTTTAAAAATAAGAATCAGCTAAAGGGGACAGTAGAAGAATCTAGTACTGTGCAGCTAAAGAGGGAAGAGAAGGTCGGGAAGCTGAAATCGACTTTGTTTCATGCAAGTGATGAATTCTTTGAAATGGGGAAATTCTTAATCATTGGGGCTTTTATTGCAAGTTTATTCCAAACCTTTCTTGATCGTACTCTTTTAACTGAGCTTGGAAATAGTGAGTTTCTTTCACCAGCGATTATGATGGGCTTTGGTTATATATTATCGTTATGCTCTGAAGCCGATGCTTTTGTTGCAGCAACGTTTGGAGGAACGTTTACAACAGGTTCATTAATAGCATTTTTAGTTTATGGTCCTATGATTGATTTGAAAAATACAATCATGCTTTTTGCCTTTTTCAAAGCCAGGTTTGTTGCTGCATTCATTGCTGTCGTTACCGTAGTAGTTTATCTATCTATAATTATTTATCAAGTCATTTTTTTATAAGAGGGGAGGCCAAGTAATATGAACCATCATCAAAGTCACCACCGATTTCAAGTTTACATCCGTGGCATCATTTTAATTGGGTTTACATTGTTAATGCTCAAATTGCTTTTAACAGGGGATATGGTAAATTTCATAGCACCTAAAATGATGCCGTTTATATATTTTGCGATAGTTGTATTTTTGATTTTAGGAGTTGTACAAATATGGAGAAGCGGGTCAAAAAAGCAAGCGGATCTTTACTGTGATTGTGGAGTTGATCACTCCCAACCTTCTAGCCCGTTTCGGACATTTTTTGTATATTTATTGTTTATTATTCCGATCATTACTGGATTCTTATTTCCTGAGGTGGTATTAGATAGTTCAGTTGTAGCAAAGCGTGGATTTAAATCCTTTTCAACAGTAGGTACCGAGTCTACCGAAACAGGAACAGAAAAAGCAGAAGCTTATCTGAATGATCCGGAAGCTTATATGAAGGAATTGGATGAGAGTGTCGGGGATAAGGTAGCTGAGTCTTCGAATATCCCGGATGTTCCACTTGAACATCCTGAAGGATTTGAAATTCAAGAACGACCTGAAGAATTTTATGCCCAGTTAGAAAAAGAAATGCTTGAGATGGAAACGATCAAATTTACTGAAGATAACTATATTGCTATGACAACAATCATAGACCAAAATCCTGAAAAGTTTGTAGGCAAGAAGGTTGAAATTTTAGGGTTTGTTTTTAGAGAGCATGATTTTGAAGATAATCAATTTGTCATCGCTAGATTTGGTTTGTCCTGTTGTGTCGCAGATGCTTCTGTTTTCGGTACCCTTGCATCCTATCCTGATGCTCAAAAGTTTGGTGATGACCAATGGGTCAAACTATCAGGGACATTAACAACGGCAAATTATCAAGATTGGACATTACCGTCTATTGATGTTTCAAGTATTGAGGCTGTTGATCAACCAGAAACACCGTATGTTTATGAAAGCTACTAGGTGAATTAGATGTGTTTAAACTTTGTTGCTATAGTAATATGTAATGTGCATGGTTGATTGCAACCCCAGGATGCTCGTCTCAAGTGGGGCGTGCGGTGAGCTTGCGCACGCGCTTGCTCCCATGTCTTGCTCCAGCAGTCTTATTTTATGGAAAAAAAAGATGCCTAGCCACTCTTGAATTGAAGACAAAGAACGTCTTTTATTCAAGAGCGTCTTATGTGGTCTTGGCTAAACAGGCGCTTCCGCTTTTCGGAGCAGGAGTCTCGCAAACCCGCCTCCAATTAACCTAGTCTATCTTTATTCATTAAACCTGTAAAAAAACAACAAACTATTAGATAAAAGCCAAAAAATAAAACGCAACTCGCAACTATTTGCGAGTTGCGTTTTATTTTTAAGGAGTTTTATCTTTTTCTTTCGCTTCAAGTTCTTCAGGTTTTTTTATAGGATCTACTGTATGCTTATACTGATAGGCTTTACTTGTTGTTAGAACGCTTAATAAAAGCACGACAATCACGATGATGATACATATAATAAAAATAACTTTCAATATAGGTTCCTCCTGTACCCGAGTACTATTACTCCTATCTTATCATGGAAAAATGGTTCAAGGACAAACAATGTTTATCGTACTTGTTTTAGTGCAAACTATTTGGGGTAAACAGATACTAGATATTAAAAGGAGGAATTTTATAATGTCAGAAAAATTAATTGCAACAGTAAACAAACAAGTAGCTAACTGGACTGTATTATACGTAAAGTTACATAATTATCATTGGTTTGTAAAAGGAAAAAATTTCTTTACTTTACATGAAAAGTTTGAAGAATTTTATAATGAAGCAGCGGTTCATATTGATGAATTAGCAGAACGTCTATTAGCTCTGGAAGGTGCACCTGTTGCGACAATGAAAGAGTGTTTAGAGATCTCATCTGTAAAGGAAGCAAAAGGGAATGAAACAGCAGAGGAAATGGTTCAAAGTATTTTTGATGATTATAGTATGTTGGCAGGTGAATTAAAGGAAGGGATGGATTTAGCTGCAGAAGTTGGGGATGAAACAACAGGTGATATGCTACTCGCTATTCATCAGGGATTAGAAAAGCACAATTGGATGTTAAAATCATTCTTAAGTAAATAAATGCTTTAGGGACTGTCCTGTGACAGTCCTTTTTAAAACTCCTTATTCCCAATTTCTTCAGACATTTTTTCTGTTAGAAATGGAACAATGATTGAGTGGAGATCATGTTCAGGTAATCTTTCAATCCAACTAAGAATTTCTTGTTTATCTTTCCTATGAATGATTGATTGCACGTATGCAAAGACGTCTTCCTCGTCTGCCCGAAATTGACTAAGATCATAATTAAGAAAATTAAGATGATTCACTTTTTGTACCCCCATTCGAGAACATATCCTTCATATCGTTAGCTTTTTGAAATAGAACTATTCTTACTTATATTCATTAAGAATAATACAAAAGCTAAGGGCAAAAGCTAATCTAAGGAAAATGAAGGAGTTGTCACCATGGAAAACACAAAAAAGACGTATTACATTACCGTCGGGAGTGGCCAAATTTCTCAATTAAGCACCGCGTCTGCATGGGATTTTAAAATTGAAGCAACAGATGAGGAAATTGTTCAACTTCGTGAGTATTTTGATCAAGTCTACTCTGCAGATTTTCAAGGGTTTCTTCGTGCGCATACCCCATATGTACAATACCATTATGATCGTGAAAATGATTCAATTGATGACACAAATAAAAAAATCTATCGGATGATCTATGAATTAGGTGATGAGGAAGCAAAAGAACTCATCCGTTCACAACAACTCATGTCTAGAATTGATGAACAAG
>JAPSLU010000166.1:4703-9847 GCA_031180405.1 Bacillus sp. (in: firmicutes)
AAAAATAGAGGGATAAACTATGTACCGATTTATTGATTATTATCACAATGAAGTAGTCTTATCATTTGACGATCATCCATTTTCAAAGAATCCAAAGCATGTTTGGGTTGTTTGCAGGTATCAGAACCAATGGTTACTAACGAAGCATTCTGATCGAGGCTTTGAATTCCCTGGTGGTAAGGTTGAAGCAAATGAATCTGCATTAGAAGCTGCAATTCGAGAGGTAAAAGAGGAAACCGGAGGGATTGTCAGTCAAATTGAATATATTGGTCAATATAAAGTTAAAGGAAAAGAAAAGATAATCGTTAAAAATATTTATTTTGCCAACATTGATACACTTGTAAAGCAAGATGGTTATTTTGAAACATTTGGCCCTGTATTATTTAAAGAGCTTCCAGAAAATATTCAAAAAAATAAGCAATATAGCTTTATTATGAAAGATGATGTTTTACAAAAGAGTTTACAAGAAGTGAGAAAAAAATTAAAAATAAGAGGCGACATGTGACATTCCCAAATACGGGGAAGTCGCAGTTAGCCTCTTTTTTCCGTTTTAACAAGTCTTTTTTCTAGCAATTCAACACCCTGGTACATAATGGTAGCAAAAACAGCGATAATGACTAAGCTTAAGAGAACGAGTGTGAAGTTAAAGACTTGGAAACCATAGATGATCATATACCCTAATCCTTTTGCAGAAACAAGAAATTCTCCAACTATAACCCCAACCCATGATAAGCCTACATTTACTTTTAATGTTGACACAATTGTTGGAAATGAAGCAGGTAAAACCGCTTCTTTAAAGATTTGAAATTTATTCGCGCCGAATGTTTGGAGGACTTTAACGTAATTAGAGTCTACCTCATTAAAAGAGGTATAGACAACAATCGTCGTAATAATAACAGATATAATGGTTCCCATTGCGATAATTGATATAAAGCCAGGACCTAACCCGACAATTAGGATAGGACCTAAAGCAACTTTAGGCATAGCATTTAGAATGACAAGGTAAGGGTCTAGAACTTTTGCTAACCTTGCTGACCACCAAAGCAGTGCGGCGAGAATTGCGCCAAGCAATGTTCCTAGTATAAACCCTAGAACTGTTTCAAATAAAGTAACACCAATGTGTGGAAGAAGTGTCCCATCATTTATTTTAGTTAAAAATAGATTCCAGATCTTAGTTGGTGAGCTAAATAATAGTGGATCAATCCATTCTCTTCGACCTGCAATCTCCCAAAGACTAAAAAAACAAATGAAAATTAATAATTGATAAAATCTTACCCACTTTTTTTCTCGTGCTAAGCTACGTTTATAGTTTTTGTGAAGGAGATCAATGCTATTATTTTGTTTCATGCTGATCTACCTCCTTCCAAATTTGTTGAAATAACGTTGAAAATAAGGGGTGTTGTCTTGCGTGAAATGGTGGCAACTCTCTTATTTCAGTTGGTACTAAATACGTTCTACTAATTCTTCCGGGTTTCGCAGAAAAAACATAGATCCTGTCACTCATCGCAATGGCTTCACCAATATCGTGTGTCACAAGAAGAGCTGTCTTTTGATAATCTTTGAGGGTCTTAACGACTAAATCCTCTAGCTTTAATTTTGTTTGATAATCAAGAGCTGAGAAAGGCTCATCAAGTAAGAGAATCTTTGGGTCTGTTGCTAAAGTTCGAACTAATGCAGCTCGTTGTCTCATTCCACCTGACAGTTGATGTGGAAATTGCCTTTCTACATGATCAAGTCCCATATTTGTTAGCATTTCTAGTGTTTTTTCAGTATTTTCTCTTGTTTTTTGTCCTGTAATTTTGAGACCCAACGTAATATTCTCTTCAATTGTTTTCCATGGAAACAAGTAATCCTGTTGAAGCATATAACCAATTGCAGGACTAGGCTTTGTAATAAGTGAATTTGCAATTTTCACTTGACCTTCGGTAGGTTTAATGAGCCCGGCGATAATGGAGAGTAATGTTGTTTTTCCACATCCACTTGGCCCAAGGAAGGAGACAAACTCCCCTTCCTCTACAGTAAGATGAATATCTTCAAGTGCTACGGTTGCTTGGTCTTTGGTTAAATAAATATGCCGAACATGATCAACTAGTAAAAATGACATAAAGAGGGCGCTCCTTCCTATTTAGCGACTTCTTCTGCATAAGAGGTGTTTACAAGTGTTTCATAATCAACACGCATCGGAAGTTCTCCTGCTTCATCCATAATATCTTGTAAGTTATTCCATTCGTCTTCACCTAAAATAGGATCTGTTGAAAAAGAGCCTTGATCTTTGTATCGTTCAACAACAGTTTCGATAATTTCAAGCTCAGTATCCTCGAATTGAGGTGCAATGGCTTGAGCAATTTCCTCTACACTTTTTTCTTGAACCCATTGCTGTGCTCTATAAATAGCTGCTGTGAACTTTTTCGCCGCATCTTCATTTTCATCTAGAAAACTCTGTTTGCTCATAAAGGTTGTATAAGGAACATTTCCTGACTCTGTTCCAAAAGAAGCAACAATATAGCCAGTTCCTTCCTTTTCAAAGATACTAGCAGTTGGTTCAAATAGTTGAACAAAATCACCAGTTCCAGAGGCAAAAGCACTAGGGATATTTGCAAAATCTACATTTTGAATTAATTCAAGATCTGCACGAGGATCAATTCCATGCTGTTTCAATACAAATTCTCCTACCATTTGGGGCATACCACCTTTTCGTTGCCCTAAAAAGGTACTATCTTTTAACTGTTCCCATTCAAATGAATCCATTTTCTCTCGACTAACAAGAAATGTTCCATCTGTTTGTGTAAGTTGAGCGAAGTTAATAATTGGATCTTTTGAACCTTGTGCGTGAACATAGATCGAAGTTTCTGACCCAACTAATGCAATATCTGCTCCGTCAGACAAAAGTGCTGTCATTGTTTTATCTCCGCCCCAAGTTGTGGTCAATTCGACATTAAGGCCTTCGTCTTCAAAGAAACCTTCTGCCATCGCCACATATAAAGGAGCGTAGAAAATTGAATGTGTTACTTCAGCAAGTTTAATTGTTTCCGTCTTGTTCTGACTGCAAGCTGAAAATGTGAAGAGGAAAAGGAAAGCCACACATAACAAAACGAACCATTTTTTCATTTTGACATTAACCTCCCAGGTGCACTGCACCATTGTTTTTTGTAAAATAAATACGGAGCATACTATCTTCGTTAATATATGATGCTGGATTATAACGAATATAGGATAATTTATGATTTTCCTAAAAATGTGTGAATGCCTAGAAAAAATGATTCACGTCAAATTGGGTAAAGTAATTACACATATGTCCTTACAGAGGTTTCTAAAGTACATGAGGTAGCCTTGAAACAAAATAGAAAGAGTGAAGTCTATGAATGGTAAAATTATAAACAAGATTAAGTTTCCTTCCCCAAATCCCCATATAAATTTATGGATTGTGACATATTGGTCTTATGGATTAAAAATTAAGGGTTTACTTGCTGAACCAAAGGCTGAAGGTACATATGATGGGTTATTATATTTACGTGGTGGAATAAAAAATGTTGGAATGGTAAGGGTTGGGAGAATCGTTCAATTTGCTTCAGAGGGGTTTGTGGTTATGGCACCCTATTATCGCGGAAATCAAGGTGGAGAGGGCAATGAGGATTTTGCAGGAGAGGATCGGTATGATGCAATTTCTGCCATGGAAATCTTAAGAAATCATTCAAAGGTCACAAAGGGAAGAATTCATTCTTTTGGTTTTTCAAGAGGAGGAGTTATGGCCTTATTATCGGGTATTTTAGCTAAAGATCTTTGCACTGTTGTTACATGGGGCGGAGTTACAGATATGATCCTAACCTATGTGGAACGGGAAGATTTACGAAGAATGTTGAAGCGTGTCATAGGAGGTACTCCCTCAAAGTTTCCAAAACGTTATAAATGGAGGACGCCTTTATATGAACTTGATAGATTAAACGCACCGGTCTTAATTATTCATGGAGTTAAAGATCTAAATGTATCTGTCGAACATGCTTACAGACTTGAAAAACGCCTTAAGGAATTAGGGAAGCCTGTAGAGAGTTGGTACTTTGAAGAGTTTACTCACTATTTTCCGCCAGCCATAAACAGTGACACACTTCATAAACTTTGTCTGTGGATGAAAAAACAGCCTTTACAAGTTTAAGGGAGAAAGCAATGGTGGTATGATTGAAGTGTCCAATAAGTAAGAAGAGGAGGAATTCAAAATGGGAATGCCTGTTGAATTTAACACTATGATTGTTACAAAGGGTAAAGAAGTTCGCATAGATGAGAATACATTTGAATTGATAAAAGAAGGGTATCGGATTTATCCAATTGATATTCCTGTGGAAGTTAGAAAAACAATAACCAGTGAAGTAAATGGACAAGCTATTGTTCAAAAATTAGAATGGTCAAATACAAGAACAATTTTGACCTATCGCTTAATTAACTTAAACTCAACAAACTAATAAGCTCCTTTTATTCTTGTTCTGATCGCATTACTATCAATCGCAAGCCCAAACTATAACTGGAGCTTGCTTTTTTTAAGTAATTTTTGTTATGGGGTGTTATCAGGCCTCCGTACGAAAGCGATACAATTAACAAGGTGACAGTGATGGACAAGAAGCTAAAGTAACTATTGTAGCTTCGTTTGAAGTCAAAAAGTGAGGTATTCCTTTTAAACAAATGTTCATGAATAGCCAATCTTAAGATTTTATTATACTGGATAAGATGTTGTCAGACATAAAAAAGGGGACTTTCTCCTATGAGATAAGTCCTCAAACTAAAGTGGAAGTATAATACTCTAAACAAATTGTATCGGTCCACCGATTTTTTCTATATTTTCCGATAGATGTTTGAATTTTTTAAAATTCTCTTTAAACTTTGATGCTAATTCACTTGCCTTTACAAAATATTCTTCTTGAGATTTCCATGTTTTATGTGGCTGCAATACATCATCTGGAACACCTGGGACATGGATAGGGATATTTAAACCAAATACTTCATCTTTTACTGTTTCGATATGGTCAAGGTCTCCTTCAACAGCAGCCTGCACCATTGATCGAGTATATTGAAGCTTCATCCGCTTTCCATCTCCATAAGCTCCACCAGTCCACCCAGTATTGACTAGAAATACTTGAACATCATGCTCATCAATT
>JAPSLU010000167.1 GCA_031180405.1 Bacillus sp. (in: firmicutes)
CTTAACAGACTCAACACCCTTTAACTTCCCTACATTACCTTCAATTGAATTGACACAATGCCCACAAGACATTCCTTGAACGTTAAGTGTTACTTGTTCCATAAAAAATTCCTCCTTAAATTTACACTCTATTAATACTATACTATACCTACGATAGGTATAAGTAAACTAAAAAGTTTTATTTCGTTATTTTAGAAATGGTAGTCAAAAATTCTTTAACAATGTCTGGATCTTCTTCTTTCAACCTTGTAATTACACACGTTTTAATATGACTCTCTAACAAAACCCGGGAAACGGAGTCTAAGGCAGCCTGAGCAGCTGTAATCTGATGTAAAATATCATCACAGTAAGTTTGCTTTATCATCATATTTTTTATTCCTTTAATTTGGCCTTCTATTCTGTTCATCCTTTTAATAAGCTTTTCCTGTAAATCATTCGAATAGTTTCCTGTGGCTTTTTCTTGAGTGCTGCAACAGGTTTCCTCAGAAAGCATCAGCAAATCTGCCAATCATCCCACTCCTTTTTTTTTAAGTCATTAATTTTTATCACGACTCAAATTTACTATACCCTCGATAGGTATGTCAATATAAAAAAATAGTGCCAGCATTCGACTGCTGGCTTTTGTTATTGTGATTTAGAAAATCGTTTAAATACTTCCATTAATTCCTGAATCGCTTCTTCTCCATTACCATCCTTTATAGCATCCGAGACACAGTGTCTTGTATGGTTTTCCAGCAGATGAAGCCCAACATTATTCATGGCAGAATTAATTGCAGATATTTGAGTTAGAATATCTACACAGTACCGGTCATTTTCAATCATATTTTGAATGCCGCGTACTTGCCCTTCAATCCTTTTTAACCTGGTGACTAACTTGTCCTTCTCTTTTGTTGATCTAAGTGTCAATTTTTCCTCTTCTGAATTATGCATAAGAGCTCACTCTCTTTTCTTATAAAGCATACGATACTTAACTGGGGTACCATATATTATATCATATTTTTTTAAGGTTATTGAGTATGAATTTCTTTAGAATTTTGTTTTTTAATCTTGCCAATGGTACAAACAATAATAAACCACTACTTAATATGATATGTATATTTAAAATTTTTCGTTAGTGAACTCATCCTTCCATTAGCACAATAAAAAAATCTGACGAAATGACACCCCAATTCTTCAGTTCTTAGGCCCCGTATTTCCTGACCAGGCTTTAAGAACTGGTAATTTTTCTGTTTTTCAACTCACTAATCCTCCCACGCCTTTTACATGTTATAAGCTAGTACACAAACAACCTACAAAGATTACGCAAAAGGCTTTAGACATACTTGATCATTATTTTAGTGCAGAATGGATTCAACATAATACTCAATCTCTTTTGAGAAAACTTTGACTTATTTCCTATTAGGGTAAAGAAAAGGGACAAGGTCTAATAGTAACCTTGTCCTCGCTTTTCCGCTTTTCCAATATTAAGTAGAGCAAATTTTAAAAAGTAATCTAGCGATGCAAGTAGTCAAGCATCATATTTTTGATAAATCAATGTAATTAAACGATTTTAGATGAGGCCTTCTCATTATTGATCAGCCTTACTATTTCATCTACTGCCTCTATTCCCATCCGAATAAGTGCATCCTTTGTATTGGCACCATTATGCGGTGTTCCGATAAAGTTGTTACATTTTAATAATGGGTGATCTTTTGAAACAGGTTCTTCAGCAAATGCGTCGATAGCTGCACCAAATAATTTGTTTTGCTTTAACGCATAATAAAGATCCATTTCATTGATTATTTTTCCTCTAGATGTATTGATAAGAATTGCATTCTTCTTCATAAGGGACAACTCACGTGCAGAAATTAAATTCTCTGTATCCTTTGTTAAAGGGACTGAGATACTAACGATATCACTTTCTTTTAGTAATTGATCTAAATCTTCGCACTTTCTAAACCCCTCTTTTTTACAGATTGATTCGTTTGTAAAAGGATCATATACAAGCACATCTGTATCAAAGGCAGCTTTTAGTTTACTGCCTACTAATGTACCAATACGCCCAAGTCCAATTAATCCAACAGTCTTCCCTTGCATCTCAAATCCAGCTAATTCAAAAGGAGAGTTTTTTTCAACTCCCCCTTTTACTTTTGAATGTGCATAGCTTACTTTCCTCGCACAATTTAATGCCAGAGCAATAACCAGTTCAGCGACTGAATTCATATTTGCATGAGGAGTGTTCGTCACTAAAATTCCCCTGCTTTTTGCATAATCCAGATCTATATTATCTACTCCTACTCCATGCTTTGCGATTATTTTCAAATTGGGCATTTGATCTATTTTTTCTCTTGTCATTTTAAACGTCCGTACAATAACTGCTTCTGCAATGGAGTAGTTTTTACTATCCAAAGCTGTCCAATCAACTACATCCAATCTCTCTTTGGCATACTCTAAGGCCTCTGAATCAATAGGGTCGAGAATCAAGGTTTTCATGAATTCACCTCATAGAATATTGATAAATACAGTGATGATAATTGGGTTAAGCGCACTCAAAAAGACTGCTACGACCACAGGCAGAATGATCATTGAATTGGGTGAAGGACCATTCTCTTCTATAACCGCCTCCATGTTTGCTACCGCATTGGGGGTAGAACCTAAACCGACACCGCTCATACCAGAGGCCATTACTGCAGCATCATAGTTTTTACCCATTACCTTATATATTACAAAAATGGCAAACAGCATCATAAAAAAGGTTTGAACAGCTAATACAATAATCATTGGTACGGCAAGATTTAACAGATTCCATACTTCTAAATCCATTATTGTGAGGGCGAGAAATAAGTTCAATGCAATAGCCCCAATTATATTTACTGATTTTAAGCTTATATTTATTTTCATAGAATCAAAGATATTTCTCAAAATTGCAGCTATAAATAGCCCTCCAACATAGTCCGGCCAAGTAAATCCAGTAAGGTTTAACAACATGACCATCAATGTTCCAAGACCCATTGCAATAAGAATAACAAATGTGCCATTCATTAATGACTTATCATTTAACTCATTAAACTCGCTAGAAAGGTCAAGTTCAATTGTTTCACTAACATCTTTAGAAGATAGTTTATTTTTTCTAATTAAATATGTTGCCACTGGTCCACCTATAATACTGCCCATTACTAAACCGAAAGTGGCAGCAGAAAGTCCAACTAATGTTGCGTTTTCAATTCCCATACTCTCTAAGGTCGGACCAAACGCAGCTGCTGTTCCAGGACCACCAGCCATCGACATAGATGCCATAGTTAATCCTAATAAGGGGTCTATACCTGCAAGGGGAGAAATGAGAGGAACAAGTGCATTTTGCAATATTACTAATATGATAATTAGCACGGCTAATTTCAAACCAATTATTCCAGTTTTCTTTAAATCTTTTACACTGAATGAGAAACCAGTTGCTGTAAAAAATGCTATCAACAATATACCGCTTAATGATTGATCAAGTTCCACACTCCATGACTCCATCTGATGACCGACTAACATGATGATGGCAAAGAGTAATCCCCCTATTACAGGAGTGGGAATAAAATATTTCCTTAAAAACCCGACTTTTTTCTTTAGCACACTCCCAATTAGTAAAACAACTACCGCAAGTGCCAGGGACTGTGTTAGGTCTAAAGAGATTGACATTATACCACCACGCTATTCTTGAATTTTGATTCCAAGTTTATCTAATGTATCTTGCATATTCATAATCTCAAAAGTATCTTTTCCTTGTTTTAGCTGCTCAATTATTTTGCTTTCAGAATTCATTTTTTCTACACACTCTTCATAGATGCCTTCAATATCCAGCCTTGGAATAACCGCAACTCCATTTTCGTCAGCAACAATTAAATCCCCTGGACATACAGCAACTCCACCACATGACACAGGCTTGTTGACAGTACCAGGATTACTCTTATATCCGCCCCTAGCGTTTATTCCTGACGCAAACATTGGAAATTGCAATTCCTCAATTTCTTTAACATCTCTCACTGCTCCGTCTATTACAATTCCTTTCACTTTACGTTGCATTGCATTAATTGTTAAAATCTCTCCCCATAAGCCAGCATTTTGATAATTACCTGCATCAACAATTAGGATGTCTCCTTCTTGAGCAAGTGTGACTCCGACATGAATCATAAAGTTATCGGATGGATAAGTCATAATGGTTAATGCTGGTCCAACGATCCGAGCACCAGCCCATGCCGGCCTAATTCTAGCATCCATAATATTTTGTCTCCCCATTACGTCTCCAATCACAGGAGTTGGAACCTGAGAAAACTTATTAATCCAAGTGTTGCTTGGTCTTTCAAAACTCCTAATAAAATTTTTCATTTTAACCCCTCTTAATATTTTATTGACTTCCGGAAATCTATTATAAGAGTAGCAAACGCTTACATATTTTAAAAACGAATGTTTTTTATGTTAATTATTAAAGTTTTCGATTATTATAACTATTATAATTAAATATTTAATGATATTTACTAAAAGTGGGTGTATTTTATTGAATTATAAATTACTAGAGACGTTTGCCGTTTTAGCAAAGACATTAAATGTAACTAAAACAGCAGAAAAGTTATATCTAAGCCAGTCTACTGTCAGTTATCGATTAAAAGCTCTCGAAGATGAACTTGGTGTAATGTTAGTGGAAAGGGATAGAGGATTTAAAAATATTAAATTAACTGCTCATGGGAAGGCTTTTAGGTCCATTGCTCTCGACTGGGAAAGCATAAATGATAAAATTAAGAATTTCAGTTCCTTCTCCTCTTTAAAAACAGTCTCAATTGGAGTGGTAGACAGCGTAAACAATTATTTATTCAGCAGTATTTATAAGGAGATTTTTAATAATCCCCATATTCAATTAACCATAAAAACCCAACATACGGATGAAATTTATGAGCAAATCGCATCCAGGATTATCGATGTAGGATTTGTTTTACATCATATCCCAATGAATCAAATCGAATGTAAAGAAATTTTAGATGAGAAAATGGTTCTGGTAACCAAGTGCTCTCATTTAGGGAATTCAACATCAATTGAGCCCCAAGATTTAAACCCAGAAAAACAGATTTTTTTAAATTGGGGAGATCAATACTTAAAATGGCACAATAAGCATTTCCCACAAGAGGTAAACCCTAAATTAGTTACGGACTCCACTTTATTATCATTCGATTTACTTGATCAGGATTCATGGTTAATTGTTCCATTAAGTGCTGCCTACTCTCTCAAAGAAAAGTTTAGGGATATTTATATTGTTCCGTTTATTGAAACTCCTCCACATAGGGCTATTTATATGATTACAAATAAGACCCCCCTATATAGCAATAGAGAGGTCATTGAAGAGTTTAAATCCCTTGTTGATAGGCATATGGATGCTCATAAATCTGGCAGGATAAACAATAATAGGTTTTAAAAAAGGTGCCTGGACCTCATAATCACTGACGCCAAAAAGTATCTGGGGTCAGGCACTTTAAATTCTAAATTTCCAACGTATCCTCCACCAGTTTTTCCTTACTCTTAAAAGACAGAAAAATCGATCAAAACTGTTTACAAATAAGCCTTAATTCATTAAATAAGCGTTAATCCTTCTTAATGTTAAATATGATATAATGAAAAAATGCCCAATCCCATGTATACCAAGGGTTTGAGCAATTCTTTAACCAATTTTATAAATGCGTTAATTTGTATTATACGAACATTGGTTCCATTATTTTACATCCATTGATATAGCATAATACGCATTTTTTACGTTTCCCTTTCGGGATTATTATCATGCGTTCCGGTCAATTAATATCCACTTTTTTCATGTCAACTTGATGAATGTAAGTTGTACTCTAGAAAATCCCAAGGAATGTCTCAAGTTTGAAGACATTCCTTTTTTAGCCCACTTATTAAATAATAGCATCCTATTGTTTTAGTACAATTCTTCACATACTTGCCTTTTTTCAACTATATTTATCCAGGAATATTTAACATTTAAAAAAAGTAAAATCCACTTGGCTTAGGTTATACTATACATTTAGTTCAAGATATTATTAAATCCATTTTTTCCCACGCTAGCGAATGAGTTGAAATTCCATTTGATAATGTTTAAAATGCCATCATCAACCTTTTTTGAAACACCATATTGCCTTCCTCTGCTTTCCTTTGAATGTTTTAAATAAATCTTCTACTCGCAGCAACACCATCTCTAACAATCCATTTTCTATCCCCCCAATACCATAGGATTCGGATAATTTAACCCAATGTTTTATTAGGTTGTCATCCTTTAAAAGATCATAATAAACTGCCTCACCTGTTTCAGTATGATAAAGTCTACTTAAAGGAACGCAAGTGTATAGAGTATAGGCCATATCCCAAAGTCTTGGACCAGGAGCAGCAAAAGCGAGATCGAAATCAATAATCCCTACTGGCTTTTCGTGATTAAAAATAATGTTATAGGTGGCAAAATCATTGTGACATATCACCTCTATTGGTTGAGGCGTGTTATCAAGTGTTATAGTTTCTAACACTAAATAAACATCCCTCTTTGAGTGCGCCGCATTATTAATTAGAATTGAAGGATATCCCTATTTATTCCAAATTTCTTCCAATACAGTGATTGTAGCATTTTGCCCGATAAATCAATTTTTTACAGTCTTTTGTTGAACTATTACCATCACTTGTATAGTTAGAAAAAGGAATGTCTCAATTTTTAAGACATTCCTTTGGATTTTCTAGAGTACCACTTACATTCGTTTGCACTCTTGGCATTCATATCCATCTCGTCTAAGTATTTTTAATGGTTCGTTTGTTTTTCCAGAGATATGCAAGTAACCTTATCCTTAAATGTTAAAACCACATTAGTCTACCCTCTTCTTCAGGACATTGTCTACCTGGATAAAATACTGAATCTCCTCATAATCAATATCAGCTTTTAATTCACCATTAAACAACAAAAGAATACCTCTTTTCAATGTCCTGAAAACTCATACTTACATTCTCAACATTTTTTTACACTCATTAAATTGCCGTTTAATATTCTCCATGTCTAATGTCATTGTTAGTTTTAATTTATTACCATGATTAACTTCCCCCTCCTTCAATAACTCCTGCATCCTTATAAGCAACTTCTTCAATCCATCATCAAATTGACTACCTAACAGTTGCATATCCTCAATTAATTCTTTCATCTCCTATTACCTTAATTGAGCATCCAAATACAGCCAGTAGCGCTCACAAAAACATAATTGTAATTACTTCTCATCTCTCCCTTATTAAATTTAAACAAATAAAAAAGCAACCTCGAATGGCTGCTTTCATACATATTATTTAACATTAAAACCTTTTTCTTTTAATTTCTTCTTACCATATAAGTTGGCTGCTGTTTGGGGCAAAATCATTCCAATTATTAAAATTAGTATTTTCCGCCACATAAGGATCGAGTTCCTTATCATCTAATGCCTGGTAATCATTAATTGTCTTTACCTTAAAAGGAGAATTATCAAAAAAATCATCAATTGTGTTAAACTTTGTATTTTTTCTCATAAAGTCATCTGTAAAAATTTCATCCAATTTAGCTTCGCCATTTACAGCCTTTTCAATTTCCTTTTGAACTTTGCTCAATTGTTTCTGAATATCTCCTAGTCCACTTATATTAAGTTTCATACTTATCACTCTCCCCTAGTTAGTATCTCATTCTACATCCTTTACCATTACCTATAAAAGTTTAATAATTTCATTTACCTTGCTTAAATAAGTATTTCTCCAACCTGATGTTGTATCATCAAGTGCACTTAACTCAATATGTATATCAGTGTTGAACCTGATATTCAATTTAATGTTTTCTCCTGATTCTTCTTCAAACTCAAAATTGTAATCTATAATGTTTTCTAAAAGATATACATCAAATTTAGCATTTCCTTCTTGATGATCTTTACCAGTTACCTTGTACACTTTGTCGTCAGTAAAGAATAA
Organism: Bacillus sp. (in: firmicutes); assembly: GCA_031180405.1. GTDB lineage: Bacteria > Bacillota > Bacilli > Bacillales > Bacillaceae > Metabacillus. The sequence continues at coordinate 7,972 of JAPSLU010000167.1, forward strand.
CAATTCAGTTTCCATTTCTTCAACTAATAAAGTTTTTGGATAGAAAACTTTAATTTCTTTCTGATCAATAAAATCATCAATCTTAGAAACAATATATTCGAATTTATAGTTATCCTTAAGATTTCTGAAATTATATTTGCCCACCCAATCCTTAAATTCTTCGTAGCTTAATCTCTCTTCCATTATCATCACTCTCTCTAAGTACAAGCCTAACACAAACGCATGTTCTACGGAAGGATAATACACTTCAAGTAATAGAATGAATTTTTGTATTTATTTAGCAAAATTTTAAGCCCTTATACTCATTTTTTGATAAAATGTATACTACAATAATTTAGGAGACTTCTAAATGTCATTTTTCATTAAGTTACTTATTGCAATTTATTCTTTATTACCTGTAACAGCTATTATTTATGAAAAAGGGTACTTAATACCTTTCCTCGCATTATTAATATCAGTGTTAATATCTACTGCAGGAATTCTAATCCATAAAAATAAGTATTTTAAAGATCAGCTTTTAATGATCTTAATTTTAAGGTTTTTAACTTTTTTAATGGGCTTTATGTTCTTACTAAAATTTATTCAGTGGACAGTAAAATCAATAGAAAAATGGAGTAAGAACATAATAACAGAAACTTTCTTAGTATATTCGGTAGTAGTATTAATAATCTTAACATTTATCTTTATTATGGGAGACTACTTAGTAAAACAAGTCAACACTGTGAAAGATCCTAGAAAAGAAAATGGAATAATAAATAAATTCGAAGCTTATGTTACCTTAATTGGTGCTCTTCTTGCACCTTTTGTCTTACCAAATATTGTTTTTGGATTTAGTTATTCGCTAATTTTATCAGCTTTTTACAAAATTGAATTATCAGGGTTAGAACCATACTACTTAAGCTTTATAATTAATTATGCATTACCTATAAATAATGAAGTATTATCAAATTGTATTAATAAAATTAATTCAGATTTACTCTTAAACCTTTTACAGATTGCTCATATAACAATTACAAAAATAATCGAATTATCAATAATTGCGGTTGTAATAAAATATATAAATAACCTTATTATTAAATCAGACTAAAAAAGCAAAAGTCCACAAGATTAACTTCTCGTGGACTTTTCTATATTTAAGCTTGGGTATTTAAAAGAGCACTCCCCTTCTTACTGCTCCCAAATAGCCCACCACCCCAAAGCTGGCAGCAAAGGCAATAAGGGCAAGCCAAAGAGAATGGCCATCAACTAGCGTAAGAACTTCTTTCAGGTTTGTGAACAGGGGCCAAATCCAAAAATCGGCAAATAAGAAAACAAGTACAATTATGCAGGAGGCATAGAAGCTCCATTGTTTGGTAATCCGGGTCACCAGTTGAAACTGCTGCACATTCTTCTTCCCAATTGCTCGCCCCGCCAATATGCTTGAGCCATTAGCAAACCCATCATAAACATACACTATTAAAAATTGCACTTGCATAAGAACGGCTTTTGCTGCAAGAACATTGGTGCCAAATGCAGCTCCTCTTATAGTAAAAAGCTGAAATGCGAGAAGCAGACAGGCAGTCCGGATAAATAAATCTCTATTTACCGTAAACATTTTCATGAGTGCATTTTTTTCTATGAATGAACTGCGGGCAACAGATTGCATGTCTGAAAGTGTTATAGCAAGCTTTCGCTTTACCATCCATGCCCCAACTACCGCAGAAACCACTTCTGAAAGCATTGTCCTGCGGCAAGCCCCTTCA
>JAPSLU010000168.1 GCA_031180405.1 Bacillus sp. (in: firmicutes)
TGCTCGGGTACATTGATTTGATTCATTTCAAGCCAAATTAAGCTCCAAGCTCTTGGTACAACACGCCAAATGTCATACCCACCACCACCAACAGCAATCCACCGTCCATTACAGTATTTATGAGCGATTTCATGAGCGATTTTGGGGATCTCATGATATATTGCCATAGTGGCAGATAAGTGTGTTAAAGGATCATGAAAGTGAGCATCTGCTCCGTTTTGAGTTAAGATGACATCCGGTTTGAAAAATGCTGCAACTTCTTCTAATGATGTTTTATACGCATGAAGCCATGAATCATCTTCTGTAAATGCATCCAGGGGTATATTAAATGTAAATCCGTACCCTTTACCTGAACCTCGCTCCGTTACATTTCCCGTCCCAGGAAATAGATATCTCCCTGTTTCATGGATTGATAGAGTACATACTTTTGGATCATCATAAAATGTCCATTGAACACCATCTCCATGATGGGCATCTGTGTCGATATATAACACTTTTACACCATACTTTTCCTGCATGTATCGAATGGCAACTGCACTATCGTTATAAATACAAAAGCCAGAAGCTTTTCCTCTGAAGCCGTGATGCAATCCACCTCCGAAATTAGCTGCATGTGTTGCTTTTCCTTCCATTACATAATCCACAGCTGTTAAAGTTGCTCCGACAAGCAGGGAACTAGCTTCATGCATATGTGGGAAAATTGGGGTATCTTCTGTCCCAAGTCCATAATTAAGTGCTTCTTCAATATCAAGCTTTCCATGCCCGGCCAATTCTACAGCTTGTATATATTTTTTATCATGAATAAGGGACAATTCTTCAACTGTTGCTAATCTTGGCGTGATGATCGTTGAATCATCGATCGCATTCATTTCCTTTAACAAATCGTAAGTAAGCTCAACACGTAACTGATTAAAAGGGTGGTCATGAGAAAATTTGTATTGCTGAAAATGTGGAGAGTAAATGAAGATTGTATTTTTTTTCGTCATTTAGCATTCTCCGGCATTTCAGGACATAGTACATGATATCCTTCAGCTACTAAGTCATTTATAAGCATGGAAGCTTGCATATCTGTTCCAGTTAATTTTATAAATGTATGTAACAAATCTGATTCCGTAATTAAGCCAACGAGTTTTCGATCTAGTAGAATAGGAAGACAGCCAATTCGATTCTCTATTAATATTGCAGCGATCTCCTCAACAAAATCGAGAGGGTGCCCAGTAATAATGTTTGTAGGCATAATATCTTTAATCGGTTTATTTAGAAAATGTTCTTTTAGATCTAATTTGAAAATAGAGGGGCTTGCATCTTTAATATCCCTTTCTGTAATCAGCCCTACAAGAAAATGGTTATCGTTTACGATTGGAATATGACGTATTTTACTTTTTTTCATTGTTTCCAAAGCTAGACTAATCGTATCCTTAGGTCCTAGAGTTATGATATCTTGTTTCATTATTTTTTTCACAATCATTTTGAAGCCCTCCTTACCTCTTGAGGTATCTAATTCATCGGGTCTTTGGTCTTGATAATTGTTAATACATAAAGCGATTCTTAAATCGTAATTGGTCAAATCTTTGAACAGATTCAGAAGGAATTCTTTTCCCGATTCTAGCCATAAGGCAATTGGCTGGATGTGAGCTTATTTCTGGATCATCTGTTGCGTACCATTCTAAACCACCAGCATTCATCATCTTTTCCATAACTTTTCGATATTCCCAGACATTCAATCCAGATCCTTTTAAATCCCAATGCCAGTAGTATTCTGTTGTAATGATAATAAAATCTTCCATTGCATCGTCCATCATGGAAACCTTAAGTAGATTTTTCCCAACAGAATAGCCCCGAAATTCAGGAGAAACCTCGATTGCTCCTAGTTCAATTAAATCTTCCATATTTCCTTCAGCCCATCTCTCTAATGGGTCTGGATAAAGATATGTAACATAACCAACAACTACATCAAGGTATCTGGCAATGATAATTCGGCCTTCAGGTAGTCCTGCAATTTCAACTAATGCTTTTTTTTGTTGTTTGGGTTGCCGAAATGCCACTAATCCTTCGTGAAATTCATAGTTTGAAAGTTTTTCTGGTGTAATGGGCCCTTCTATAAAAATACTCCCGATCGGTGTTTTTAATTCTTTTGCATTATATGTCTTAGGGTGTTTCATTAAGTCACCGCCCTCTGGTTTTTATTAATAAGATCAGAAAGTATAAAATTTTGCACTTAGTTTTGGTATCCAGCTCACCGAAAGAACATCCTTCTATTCCTTATGCTTGTCACCTCGCGCTTTTCTTAATGCTACAGTGAAAAGAAAATTGTAAAGTTTAAAAAAATGAGAGAGTTCAAATTCATACTCTATTATACTAGATTAAATAGAAATATGAAGCGTTTACAAGTTGTTATAGAATATAAATTTCAAAATTGAGAAAAATGAAATGTTGTAATATAATAGAAAATGAATTCTACATAAGGGGGAGTTAAAGTGAAATTGGAAGCGTTACCAGTAATGAAGGGGAATCATAATTTAGCAGATTACGATCTTACTTATGCATCGTTTGACTGGTCAGAAGTTGAAAAGAATTTTTCATGGTCAGAAACTGGCCGTATGAATGCAGCTTATGAAGCTATTGATAAGCACGTGGAAACTTCTCGAAAAAACAAAGTGGCGCTCTATTATCGCGACCCTGAACGTGAAGAAAAATATACTTTTAAAGAATTAAAAGACTTATCGAATAAAGCGGCAAATGTTTTGAAAAATAAAGCTGATGTTGTTAAAGGAGATCGTCTTTTTGTATTTATGCCAAGAACACCAGAATTATATTCTGTCATTCTTGGAGCAATTAAGCTTGGTGCCATTGTAGGACCTTTATTTGAAGCATTTATGGAAGGGGCGGTAAAGGATCGCCTGGAAGATAGTGAAGCAAAAGTAATTGTAACAACGCCGGAATTACTTGAAAGGGTGCCATTACATGAGTTACCATCTTTAAAGCATGTTGTTGTTGTTGGCGAATCTGTAGAAGATCCTCATATTGATTTTTTAGCTGAAATGAAATCGGCAAGTAAAGAGCTTGAAATTGAGTGGGTAGAAAAAACGGATGGATTACTTCTACACTATACGTCGGGTTCCACTGGTAAACCAAAAGGAGTACTTCATGTGCATCAGGCTATGGTACAGCATTATCAAACAGGGCAATGGGTACTTGATTTAAAAGAAGATGATGTCTATTGGTGTACTGCTGATCCTGGCTGGGTTACGGGAACAGTTTATGGTATTTTTGCACCTTGGCTATCAGGTGCCGCAAATGTCATTGTAGGGGGAAGATTTAAACCGGAAACATGGTATAAAACAATTGAAGACTATGGAGTGACTGTTTGGTACAGTGCCCCAACTGCCTTTAGAATGTTAATGGGTGCTGGTGATGAACTTGTAAAACAATATGATACTAGTACGCTAAGACATGTATTAAGTGTAGGGGAACCATTAAATCCAGAGGTTGTACGCTGGGGTGTAAAAGTATTTAATAATCGTATTCATGATACTTGGTGGATGACAGAAACAGGCGCACAGCTTATCTGTAACTATCCTTCAATGGAAATTAGACCAGGCTCAATGGGAAAACCTATTCCAGGAGTAAAAGCGGCAATCGTTGATGATCAAGGTAATGAATTACCACCTTATCGTATGGGGAATTTAGCGATTAAAAAGGGCTGGCCATCCATGATGCATACGATTTGGAATAATCAAGAGAAATATGAATCCTATTTTATGCCAGGTGATTGGTATGTTTCAGGCGATTCTGCTTATATGGATGAAGAAGGTTATTTCTGGTTTCAAGGAAGAATTGATGACGTTATCATGACTTCAGGAGAACGTGTTGGTCCGTTCGAGGTAGAAAGTAAGCTAGTGGAGCATCCAGCTATTGCTGAGGCAGGTGTTATTGGAAAACCGGATCCAGTAAGGGGAGAAATTATAAAAGCTTTTGTTGCACTACGAGAAGGATATGAGCCAACAGATGAACTTAAGGAAGAAATTCGTACTTTCGTAAAGAAAGGATTAGCAGCTCATGCAGCACCTCGAGAAATTGATTTCCGCGACAAACTTCCAAAAACACGAAGCGGAAAAATCATGAGACGTGTATTAAAAGCATGGGAGCTAGATTTACCAACAGGCGACTTATCAACCATGGAAGATTAAGTTTAAAACGATACACAAAAAAGAGCTGTCTTAGTGACAGCTCTTTTTCCATATGACCAAAAGATATAAAATTCTTGTACTTAGTTTGCTATCTAGCTCCATGCTCGATCGAGCTAATATCTATTCAAAGTTCTACTCACCTAGCTTGTTGACGATTGCTTAGAGCTTGCGCTATTCTTTTGGCTTTTTGTGACTGCTTATTTATTGAGGTTCAGGTACTATGTCAGTTTGGGAAGAGGCTGGAGCCTCTTCTTGTTTAGGTTTTTTGTTATTATTTTGCTTATTATTTGCTTCCTGCTTTGGTTCTTCAGGTTTTTTTTCTACAGGTTTCGGTTCTTCTGCGTATTCACCGATTTTGACAATGTTTGAAGGAGCAGATTCATTTCCCCCTACATCAACTGCGACAACATAATAGGCAGCAGGACCATTGCCGACTGATACTGTTAATGTGTCAGAAGATGGCAAACTAGCTACTTTTTTAAAGCTTGTAGAATAATTTGCTGCACCATAAACTCGATATCCAATAATATCATTGTCGGAATTGGCTTTCCAACTAATTTTTGAGCCACTAGTGGAGACGCCACTTACTTGTCTAGGATTTGACCCATTATCTACAATTTCTTTCCCCTCGGTCACAACAATATTGCCCCATTTTGATGTGTTTGGCAATAAACGTTTCAAATCACTAACATTATTAATGTTATATTGATTGAGCACTTCTTTCTTCAGCATAACACCCTCTTGAACAAACTCTGATGGAGCTGATGCTGGTACTTTATAAGCCCTGTCTTTGACGTAGACATATTTCCCCGATGTTAAACTATCGTCAACCTTTTTGGGTACATACTTGACATTGAAAAGATCTGTAGCAACTAGTCCTGCTTGATGGCACAGCTCAGATGGTAACTGACCTGTTAATGCACAGTAGGAACGTTGGACAATACCGTCTGGTGTTTCAAAACGATTTTTAGGTGCAATTAAATCTGGCTCTATGTCATGTGCAACATTCATAAGTTTTGCCCATAGGAGAATATTACGTCTGCTATATGACATGCCCTTATAATTTTGTTCTAATGGTTTTGGTGTATCATAACCAATCCAAGTTCCAAACGTTACATTTGGATTTGTGGCAACAAACCAAGCATCACGGTAGTCTTGTCCTGTACCGGTTTTTCCAGCCCAATCGGCACTAAATGATAGATAACCATTTAATGAAGAGGCTGTTCCACTTCTTATAACATCTCGCATCATATCTATTGTTAGATAGGCAGTTTGGGCAGAGAATACATCATTCTCAGCTTTTTTATGTTGATAAACAACTTCACCATTACTTGTTTCTATTTTTTTAATAAGGTATGCATCAACAAATTTTCCTTGATTGGCAAATGTTGCGTAGGCATTAACATTTTCTTCCACGGTTACTCCGTTCGTCATACCACCAAGACTAAGTGAGGGGATACCATAATCGCTTTTACTTAGACTAGTAAAACCCATTTTTTCTAAATATGAGACTGGATTTTGATCCATTATATTCATATAAGTTTTTGCAGCTGGGATGTTATATGAGTATTTTAGCGCCGTTCTTGCACTTGTTAATCCGTGATAGCTACCACCATAGTTATTTGGTTTATATGAACCAGTCATAGGAGTATCTGCAATAACTGTACCAGGCTGGGATTTCCCTAATTCCATTGAAGGAGCATAGACAAGCAAAGGTTTCATAGTTGAACCATTTGGTCGAAGCGCATCTGTTGCATGGTTCAAATTTTCGCGATCAAAATCACGTCCGCCGACAAAGCTAATAATCTTGCCAGTGGTGTTCTCAATTAGGACACCGCCAACTTCTACAGGTTCATTAACAGTAATCGTTTCACCTGTATCAGGATCTATCACTTCTTCGGGTTTATCACTACCGTAATATTCATATTGTTTAACAACTTCTTGCATTTTGTCATAGATTTCTTTATTTATGGTGGTGTGGATTTTGTAACCATTTTGTCGTAAATGCTTATCAGCTATTGAACGGTATTGACTTTTTAACTTTTTATCTTTATTTATTTCTTCTTCTTTGTAGCCATCTTCTTTCGCAAGCTGAATGGCAATGATTTCTTTTGCCCGATCTTCAACTTCATAAGTTAAATACGGATAACGTTCAGTTGAAGTAGGCTTTTTTGGCGTTAAATTTGCTCTTAGGTCAAATGTAAGCGCTTGTTCATATTCCTTTTGAGTAATAAACCCACCGGCGTACATCCGGCTGAGTACAGTTTTCATTCGGTTAATACCAGGTTCAAGATCTTCTTTAATAGCACCCCCGTCATTTGAAAAGGGAGTATATCCAAATGGACTTTGCGGCAGGCCGGCAATAAAAGCTGCTTGTGGAATCGTCAAGTCTTTTGCTGAGACACCAAATATCCCTTTTGAAGCTGCTTCAATCCCTGCTATATTCTTTCCATTTGAGTTTCGGCCAAAATCAGCTACATTTAAATAGGCTTCAACAATTTCATCTTTCTCAAAAAACTTTTCCAGACGTAATGCTAATAGTATTTCTTTTGCTTTACGGTCAAAGGATACTTCATTCGTTAAGATTTGGTTTTTAATCAATTGCTGTGTGAGAGTACTTCCACCTGTTTGTACAGATGCATTTGTGAATTCTTGGTAAAGAGCACGCATGATGGCCTTAGGAACCACTCCTTCATGTTCATAAAAAAGCTCATCTTCTGTTGCGATTACCGCATTAATGACGTGTTGGGAAATATCGTCTAACTGGACTTCTTCCCGTTCAATGTCAGCGTTTAATTTTCCTAGATAAATATTTTGATCAAAGAAGACTTGAGATGTCTCCTCATAGTTGTAAATGTCATTTTTCATTTCCTCATAAGTACGAACTGGTTCATCCTTTACAAGTGAAGCAAAATATCCAGCTCCTACACCTCCGGCAAAGCATATACCAATTAGTCCAATAATAAGAAATAATAAAAGCAGATTTCCGATAACGTTATATGATATCCGTAGACCTTTGGCTATATCTTTGTTAAAAGGTGAGAAACGCCTGTGTTTTTCTTCTTTTTTATTCATTATGCATTCCCCCTAAACCTTATTTATTATAACATAGGAACTTGAGAAATTTGTACATTTTTGTCATAAGCTACGTTATAGCTCATTTCACCTGTTGACATTATGGTGAGATTATGGTTAAAATGCTTGTAATTAGAATATGAAAATGCAATGATTGGATTCAGTAATGGGTTTCTCACTGTTTTAGAGAGCTGATGGGTGGTGGAAATCAGCACATAGATTCTCCATGAAATACGTCCATGAGCAGCTTTTTTGAAAAGGTACAAAGCTATCTTAGTAGGAAAAGACGGTCTGACCGTTATGTAGCCGAGTGAGGATTAATCTATTAATCCTAAGTAGGGTGGTACCGCGGATTTATTCGCCCCTTCAGTGATGAAGGGGCTTTTTCGTGTTCTCTTTCCATCAAGTAAAAAGATAAATCAATAAAAAGGAGTACAGCAGATGAGTGAATTATTAAAGGATTTAACATTCAGAGGTTTAGTTAATCAAGTAACAGATGAAGAGGGTCTAGCTAAAGCATTAGAAGAAGGCGATATAAAGCTTTACTCAGGATTTGACCCTACAGCAGACAGTCTTCATATTGGTCACTTATTGCCAGTTCTGACACTTCGTCGTTTCCAATTAAAAGGTCATCATCCTATTGCATTAGTAGGTGGAGCTACCGGATTAATTGGGGATCCAAGTGGAAAGAAAGCTGAGCGTACATTAAATACCGCTGATATCGTACAGGACTGGTCTAATCGAATTAAAGAACAGTTATCAAGATTTCTTGATTTTAATGCCGAGCAAAATCCCGCAATTATTGTAAATAACTATGATTGGATTGGAAAGCTAGATGTTATATCCTTCTTACGTGATGTTGGAAAAAACTTCGGAATCAATTATATGCTTGCGAAAGATTCCGTTCAATCTCGTATTGAAACAGGAATTTCTTTTACAGAATTTAGTTACATGATTTTACAATCATTTGATTTTTTACAGTTATACCAAAATAATGGTTGTACATTACAAATCGGTGGAAGTGACCAATGGGGAAATATTACAGCAGGTTTAGAATTAATTCGTAAATCTGAAGAAGAGTCAAAAGCATATGGATTAACAATTCCACTTGTCACAAAAGCAGATGGTACAAAGTTTGGAAAAACTGAGGGTGGTGCAATTTGGTTAGATTCAGAAAAAACATCTCCGTATGAATTCTACCAATTTTGGATCAATACAGATGATAGAGATGTAGTGAAATACCTAAAATACTTCACTTTCTTATCACATGAAGAAATTACAGGGCTTGAAAATGAAGTCATAACTTCTCCTGAAAAACGTTCTGCACAAAAAGCTCTAGCAGAAGAAGTGACAAAACTAGTCCATGGTGAAGCGGCCCTACAACAAGCCATTAAAATATCCGCTGCACTATTTAGTGGTGAAATTAAAGAATTAACTAGTAACGAGATTCTTGAAGGATTTAAAGATGTACCGTCTACTGAGATAGGAGAAGGTGACATTGGATTGATAGACTTATTGATTCAATCAAAAATTTCTCCTTCAAAACGCCAGGCTCGTGAAGATATATCAAATGGAGCTATCTATATTAACGGTGATCGTGAACAAGATCTGGAAAAAGTTATCACAAACGAAGATAAGATTGATGGAAAGTTTACTGTCATTCGCAGAGGGAAAAAGAAGTATTTTCTTATTCGTTATGCTAACTAAATAAGGTAAGAGTTGACTCAATAAAGATTGGATATTATGAAGTTGAATATGTGGAAAAACATATAAAATTTTGTAATTAGACAGAATCTATTATTGAGTTTTTCTCTTTGTAGAGAGGAATTAAAAAAACCTATACCACTGGTATAGGTTTTTTATTTTACTATTAACGAGAGTAGAACTCAACGATAAGAGCTTCGTTAATTTCAGCAGGTAATTCAGAACGCTCAGGTAAGCGAGTGAAAGTACCTTCTAATTTATCTGCGTCGAATGTTAGGTAGTCAGGTACGAAGTTGCTTACTTCGATTGCTTCCTTAACGATGTCAAGGTTACGAGATTTTTCACGTAAAGTGATTGTTTGACCAGGCTTTACTTGGTAAGATGGGATATCAACACGTCCACCATCTACCACGATATGACCATGGTTAACTAATTGACGAGCTTGGCGGCGAGTACGAGCTAAACCTAAACGGTATACTACGTTATCAAGACGAGAATCAAGAAGAATCATGAAGTTCTCACCATGTTTACCAGCCATTTTGCCAGCTTTATCAAATAGGTTACGGAATTGGCGCTCATTTACACCATACATGTGACGAAGCTTTTGCTTCTCTTGTAATTGTAAACCATATTCAGAGATTTTTTTGCGTTGTCCTGGACCATGTTGTCCTGGAGCGTATGGACGCTTTTCTAATTCTTTACCTGTACCACTTAATGAAAT
>JAPSLU010000169.1 GCA_031180405.1 Bacillus sp. (in: firmicutes)
TTCAAAAGCTTCATAAACTTTATGATTGGTCTATTAACTTAAACTCGGTTACTTTTAGTGAAACGATGTTTGCCAACCGGGTGTTTGAACTACAGGCTATTGGTAACCTTATTTTGTCTAATTATAGTGTAGGGATTAATAATAAATTTCCGAATGTCTTTTTAATCAATGACGAGGAAGAAGTACCATATATCTTAAATCAATATTCAGATGAAGAGCTTTATAAACAGCAGGTTTATGGAATAAGAAGAGTGATGTCAAGTGAAACAACCTTTGATCGTCTACAATTTTTAATGGACTTTGTTGGGTTTAAGCATAAACCGATTGTCAGAAGGGTTGCTGTTTTGGCAAAAGAAATAACGCCTGAACTACAGAGAGATTATGATGCTCAAACCTATCAACATAAAGAATTGTATCTTGAAAGTGATTTTAATGAGGAGCACTTTAGTCAATTTGATATGATTGCCTACTTTAATCCTGCTAATGCTTATAATGAATTCTATTTGGAAGATATGATAAATGCCTTTAAATATACTGATTCTGATTATATAACTAAAGATAGCTTCTATAATGGCAATGAGTATATAGAAGGTCAAAACCATGACTATGTGTTCGAGATGAAGGATAAATATCGAACTGTTTTCTGGCGGGATTCCTTTAGCCTAGATACGCTACAAAATTTAAATGGTCCAACAAAATTAGAAAATGGATATAGCATTGATCCATTTGAGGTAGTTGTAAATAAAGAGCAGGTAAACATTACCTCAGACCAAAGAGAGTATAGTCTTTCTGTCATTGTGCCTGTTTATAATAATGGTCACCACTTATTTAATAAGTGTTTCCTAAGTCTACGTCGAAGCACTATGTTTGAAAAAATGGAGATTCTTTTGGTTGATGACGGCTCTTCAGATCGAGATACACACATGTTTATAAATCGAATTTGCCGAGACTATCCAAATGTTAGAAGTTACTTCTTTAATGATTCAGGAAGTGGAAGTGCTTCAAGAGCAAGAAATAAAGGATTTGAGCTTTCAACTGCTCCTTATGTCACGTATTTAGATCCAGATAATGAAGCAGTGAACGATGGTTATCAAAGGCTTTATGATACCATTACTCAAAATGACTTTGATATGGTTGTTGGGGATATCGTACGTCTAGATAATGAGAAAAAGATTAAGCTGCCTTTCCATCGAGTAGCAATGAGATTTGCGCTAGGAGATGTCATCACAGATCCTAAAAAATTCTTAGTCGATTCAAATCTAAAAGCTCAAAGTATTCAAGCATTAGTGGTTAAACGCGAAATCATTGAAAACAATGACATTAAGATGGTGTTAAATGCTGCAGGTCAGGATACTCTTTTCTTCCATGAATTGATGCTTAACTCAAGAAAAATTAAAACGATTGATTTGGATATTCATATCTATTATGCCGCTGTTACAGGTTCCGTAACCAATACAGTAACAAAGAAATTTTTTGATAAGTATTTAGCTCTTGAACAGCATAGAATTCCCTTTTTAAATCGCCAAGGCTTGATGAAAGCCTATATGGAACGTAGATTTAATTACTACTTTAAGCATTGGTACATGAAACGCTTAACAAGAGTTGCCGGAGAAGACCTAGGTCCTGCTATTGATAAGCTTTATGAAATCTTCTCTCTCTATAAAGACCAATTGAAAGTGTACGATGAAGTCATCGATAAATTCAATAAACTTTATAAAAAAGGTGAATATTCCAAAATAGTTGACTTAGTAAATGAAAAAATTTAAATGCTTAGAATAAAGGGAAAAATGCCCTGTTCACTTTCCTTACTTTTATTTTGACCTTTAAAAAATAAAGTTGTTTTTTAAAAAGATATTTCACACGAAATTTTGTTACGTTTAATTGTAGCGGAAGGGCACTCCTGTGGTAGCGGTGAGGGTGAGCCCCAAGGCTGAAAGCCGAAGGGGGCTCACCCTCACCGCTCACCCTGAAAATGAGCAAAATCAACCTTTCTAATAAAAGTATGGACTGAGTTTTGGAAACAGCCTTTTTAAGAGAAGATCATCCCACTAATTTGTTATTAGGTATACATAATTGGGTACAGTAATGAATAAAAACAATATTTTGTGAAATGATCTTTGTTCAGTTTACCCTCACAAATTCATTCTATCTGCGAAACATTTTAAAGGGATGTATCAACTTTGAGTTTAAGGGGAAAATTTTGAATAAGAAAAAAATATTTGATCAGTCGACAAAAAGTGATATAATTAGAAATTGGTATTTAGTAACAAAATTATAAATGGTTAAATCCATACGTATATTTGAAAGTGGGGATTTATAAATGAAAATTTGTACAGTGGGACTGGGATACATAGGTTTACCTACGTCCATCATGTTTGCAAAACACGATGTAGAAGTTGTGGGTGTAGACGTAAAGCCTGAGGTAATTGAATCATTAAATGCAGGGAAAATTCATATAGAAGAGCCTGGTTTACAGGAAGCGCTAGAAGAAGTAGTAGCAAAAGGTACGTTTAAAGCAGCTTTACAGCCTGAACAGGCAGATGCATTTATCGTTGCAGTGCCAACGCCAAATAATGATGATGAGCATAAGTCATGTGATTTAAACTATGTACTTAGTGCTGTTAAAAACATTATTCCATTTCTTAAGCAAGGAAATGTTCTAATTGTAGAATCAACAATTGGACCAAGAAGTATGGATGATCATGTAAAACCGTTAGTTGAAGAGGCTGGCTTTGAAGTTGGAAAAGATATTTTCCTTGTCCACTGTCCAGAGCGTGTATTACCTGGTCAAATTATGCATGAGCTTATTCATAATAACCGTATTGTTGGTGGAATTACGCCTGCATGTACAGAAGCTGGAGCATTGGTTTATAGCACATTCGTACAAGGTGAGATTATTCGTACAGATGCAAAAACAGCAGAAATGTCAAAACTGATGGAAAATACATTCCGTGATGTGAACATTGCATTAGCTAATGAGCTAACAAAGGTTTGTAATGAACTTGATATCAATGCTCTTGATGTTATTCAAATGGCAAACAAGCATCCGCGTGTCAACCTTCATACTCCAGGACCTGGTGTTGGAGGACACTGTTTAGCTGTTGATCCATACTTCATAGTAGCGAAAGCGCCAGAAACCGCTAAACTAATTAGCCTTTCAAGAGAAATTAACGTTTCTATGCCACACTATGTTGTTGAAAATGCAAATAAATTGATGGAAAAAGCAAACGGTAAAGTTGTTACAATTTTCGGGTTAACATACAAAGGAAATGTTGATGACATCCGTGAAAGTCCTGCAATGGAAATTCTTGAGCTTCTTAAAGAAGAGGGTAAATACGAGATCCGTGCATTTGATCCACATGTGGAAAAAGATTTTGTTATTCGTGATATCGAAGAAGCTGTCAATCAATCTGATTTAGTTCTTATCTTAACTGATCATAATGAATTTAAAGAATTAAACTGGGATCAGTTGAAAGGTATGAACACAAAACAAATTTTTGACACGAAAAATGTAGTGAAAAACGCTTCTGAAGAATTTAACTATATTAATTTCGGTAACTTATATCATGCACTGAAGAAAGAATCAACTAAAATTTATCAATAAAAGATATCAACATGGACACCAAATGTGTCCATGTTTGCTGTTAGATATATGGCAGGATTAGATCCTGCTTTTTTATATTATTTTTACCTATCATGAGAAACAATTTTTTTGGTTAGACTTAAGATATTGACTAAATTGTGACGATTAATGTAAAAGTCTGCAATTTATGCTAGTATATATATGTTTTTATTTATCTTTTCATGCTTTATCCTTAATGGTTAAAAACGTGAAAATTATAACATAAGCTAGGGGAACTTTTTTATGAATGTACTTAAAAAGTTTTTAACTGAATTACTTAGTAATAAAGATCTTATTCGATATTTAACTGTCTTTGATTTGAAGTCAAAGGTAGCTAGGACCTATTTAGGAATTTTGTGGTGGGTATTAGATCCATTATTATATATGGCCATTTTCTACTTACTTATTCATGTGATACTTGGACGAGGAGGTCCAGACTATCCAATTATTCTCTTTACAGCGCTTATTCCTCTAAAGTGGACAACAGCCTGTTTAGTTGATGCTACCACAGCTATTTCTGGAAAAGGACGAATTATTAAACAGATCTATGTACCGAAAATTGTCTTTGTTGTTATTCGATTACTCGTTAATACCTTTAAATTTGGTATTAGTGCAGTTGTACTCGTGTTATTTTTATATTTCTATGGTGTGCCCTTACATGCATCGATGGTATATTTTCCGATCGTTGTTCTTGTACATGCCCTTGTCTTGCTACCAGTAATGGTCATGTTCGCACACTTAGGTATTTACTTTAAAGATATTAGAAACTTTATGCAATATGTGGCTCGTATGCTACTATACTTATCTCCTGTGTTATTTACTATAGATTCGGTGCCAGATAAGTTTGTTGAGATCTTTTACTTAAATCCTATGACGACATTTATTGAATCATATCGCAATGTTTTGATCTACGGTACTGAACCAATGTGGGGACCACTCGGGGTAATTGTATTAGTTGCCTTTGTGATATTATTCTTTGCATTACGTCTTTTATTTAAATACGAAAATGAATATGCTAAGGTGATGTAATATGAGTGATTCTATTATTGAACTTAAGGATTTATGGGTTTCCTATCCTCGTCAGCAGGAAGGGATTATTCGAAATCCTTTTAAAAAAAGAGTAAAAAAGCCAGATTTTTGGGCCCTAAAGGGTTTGAATTTTGATGTAAAAAAAGGAGAAGTACTTGGAATAATCGGTCGAAATGGATCAGGAAAAAGTACGCTCCTTAAAATTTTAGGCGGTCTTATTGTGCCTGATATAGGAGAATTTGTTCAAAAAGGAAGACGTCCAATTCTTCTTTCATTAGGGGCTGGGTTTGAACAGGATTTAACAGGAATAGAAAACATCTACCTGAACGGTTTGCTTTTAGGGCAAACAAAGGGACAAATTGATGAGAAGATGGATGAGATCATTGAGTTTTCTGAGCTAGGTGACTTTGTACATGAACCTGTTCGAACGTATTCTTCTGGAATGAGGTCAAGGCTTGCTTTCGCGATTGCGATAACAATTGATCCCGATATCCTTTTGATAGATGAAGTATTAGGTGTAGGTGACCAAGCATTCCGTGAAAAAAGTAAAACGGCTATTTTAGAAAAGATCAAGCAAAATAGAACCGTTATTATTGTTACTCATTCTCCGAGCCTTGTGCGTGAACTTTGCGATCGCTGTGTATGGATTCATGTTGGAGAGCAAAAGGCAGTAGGGGAAGCGAATGAAGTAGTCACAAATTATGTTAAATTTATGAATGAGGCTGCCAAAAAGAAATGAATGTAATTATGCTGTTATTTAAGGATATTTTGTATGACGCAAGGGTTCAGCGAGAAGCATTAGCCCTGGCTGAGGCAGGTCATAAAGTAAAGATTCTATGCCTAAATGAATATAAAGAGGAGCTTCCTGAGCTTCACAATTTTATTGAAATCGTTAGGTTATCGATCTCGACTAAGTCAGTAAAGCAGAAGTTGACTACTACAACAAATCATTCGTCAACAACAATGCAATCAAATAAAGTTAGAACGGCTGTCATAAAGCTTGTTCAACAGCCCTTAGTCAAGCTTCTAAAGGATTTATGGGCATACAAACAATTTTTCCAAAAGTGTGATCAATATCTAGCAGAACATCATGACAATGAGTTTCATGTTATTCATTGTCATGATTTAAATACGTTATCAGCGGGCGTTGAATTATCTAAAAAATATCATTCGTACTTGATCTATGATTCACACGAGCTTTTCAATGAAATGGCAGGAAGGAATTCTGTAGACCGTACTTATGGCTATTGGATTGAAAAGCGACTAATGAAAGAGATTCAACACCTTATCGTTGTAAATCCTTTTGTCGAAAAAGAATTTAAAAACATGTATGGTCAGCATATCAGCTCAACGGTAATACAAAATACTCCTATTAATACGTTAGTGAAAGATGAAGGGCGTCATATTAAGGATTTACGCAAGATGTATCGTATGCAAGAGAAGGATGTTTTCCTTCTTTATCAGGGTGGAATAAGTCCACACAGAGGCATTGAATTGATTATCAAGGCATTACCATTATTACCTGAGCATTATAAGTTGGTTTTAATGGGTTCTGGCCGATCGTTACCAAATCTCATGACGTTAACGGAAGAGCTGAAGCTAACAAATCGTGTATTCTTTCATCCTCAGGTGAATGCAGCGGATGTGTTACATTATACAAAGCAGGCTGATGTTGGTCTGGTGATGTACGAAAATACGAGTAAAAACAATTACTTTTCAACTCCAAATAAAATTTTTGAATATCTTCTAGCGGGAATTCCTACGGTTGCTTCAAAGCATCCGGGAAAACAATATATAGTTGAGGCTGAACAAACAGGTATTTGTGCAGAGGAAAATCCCTCCTCTATTGCAGAGGCTATTCAAAATATTATGAAAGACTACGATAGCTTTGTCGGAAATTGCCGTTCAAAACAAGAGATCTATACGTGGGATTATGAAAAACAAAAGCTACAAAGCTTATACCTCGTTATAGAAAAAGAATTACGAGAGAAAACTAGTTAAGAGAAAAAAAGGGAAGCTTATGCTTTCCTTTTTCATTAATTGGAGGGATTGTAAGTGAAATCTCGTCTGTTGACAAAAGGGTTTCTATTGAGCCTATCCTATCACTATTATCCAGCTCAAAATCGGATATTAAGGTTGTATTTAGAAAGTGGAAAGCCCTTCGAAAAAGCAAAACAATTGATTCCCCTTGTGTTTAAAGCGAAAAAAACAGAGGCTTTCATTGATGCTATATCTAGGTCCATTACGTTAAATGACCGAGAGAAGCGTCTTATTCATGCAGAAATGTATTGTAAACGGGCCTTTTATGAAAAGGCATGGGAATCCATCAAATCGATGACTACAACAGATCAAGACTTATTTGCTTTAAAAGAAAAGGTTCTATTTCATATAAAAAATGTTCATGATTATCTGTTACTACGTGAAGAGTTTGAAGGTAACAGTACACTAACTGATGAACAGAAAATTGAGCTGATTTTCTATGCCAGCATAAAGCTAGATTGGAGTGTGCGGAACAAGCTTATTTCTGTTCTTGGATTAGAGGGATATGCACACAACAAATCTGTTTACAATCCGGTACCTAATCAAGATGAGGATCAATTCCTGTCCCTTGCGAAATTACTTCAAAAACATGAACTAGATATACATAAATATAAGGAGTTCATACAGGCAGCACACAAGGTAGTTGAACAGAATCCGAACGTCTTTCTACCTGCTAACACATTCCTCGAAGACCTACTTGATGCGGAAAAAGACATGGAGAGAGGAAATGGTTCTTCTGCCTTTGACAAGCTGATGGTGGCTTATGATAAAGGTGAACGCTCTTTATACTTGAAAAAGCAATTATTGACCATTTTAGAGCATTGCATACTAGACGATCATAATCAGACTAGACTTGGTAGGCTAATTAATAATGGTTTCTTAGACATAATGAGCAATGATTTTCTTGATGTACTTAAAAAACAAGAATCCTATGTTTCTTTATATCGCTTTGTAAATATTGAGAAAGTAACAATAGAAGGGTTTCATTCTTTTATTAAAAAAGTAAATGAATCCACCTTAAATCATAAGAAAATGATTGATTCACTTATTCAGCTTTTTTATCGCTATGATTATGAGCTTCCCTTGCGCGAGGATACCTTTAAGCTCGTAGAAGAGATCTATACACCAACTTCTTTTTATACCGTTGTTAAAGGGAAATGGCTCATTGATCACGGGAAAGAAACGGAACTACATAAAATCATAGAAGTAACGGATAAGAAATATTGGGTTTACATGCAGCTGATTGACTATGCTTATGAAAAAGAAAGGTTTGGATTAGCACTAAGATTGGCAAACAAAGCATTGACTTTACGCTCCTATGATCCATTTCTATTACGAAAGCTTACTAGTATTCATCACCGAATTGGGAATATTCGAGAAAAACTAGTCTATTTACGCAAACTTAGGTGGATATTATTTGGCGCCTTTCATACTGAATATAGGATTGCAAAGGATGAGGTTCATCTTGATGAGAACCTGTGGACTTGGAACGGTCCTTCAGATCGTATTAGAGGAGAAGCTGGTGTCTTACATGTATTGAATAAATCTTTACCTGAGATTAATGGCTATACAATTAGAAGCAAAGAAATTGTTCAGCATCAGCAAAAGCTTGGAATTGAACCAATGGTTGTAACGAAATTAGGCTGGCCTGCAAGGCCGAAGATTCCAAGCCAAGGATATGAGCTAATTAATGGTGTAAAACATTATCGATTGTATACTCCAAAAAATAAATCCAGGTTAAATGTTGTTCCGTTAACAAACTATTTTAATGACTATGCTGATGAATTTTTTGCATTGCTTAAAAAAGTGAAACCGAAAGTTGTTCATGCAGCTTCTAATTTTCAAAATGCTTTACCAGCGTTAGCGGTAGCTAAAAAGGCAGGTATCCCAACAGTATATGAGGTAAGAGGCTTGTGGCAGGATTCAACAGCAAGTAAAATTCCTGAATTTGATGAATCGGGAAGGTATTATATGCAAGAAAAATATGAAATATATTGCTGTGAAATAGCTGATAGAGTTGTTGCTATTGGAGATAGCCTAGCTGACCATCTTGTAAACCTTGGTGTTGAACGGAAGAAAATTGATATTGTTCCTAATGGTGTGGACGCACAGGTGTTTTCGCCTCAAGAGAAAAATGAAACACTCATTCAAAAATACCAGCTGGAGAATAAAACGGTTTATGGATTTATTGGTTCAATTACTAAGTATGAGGGGTTGAGTGATTTATTCCGTGCTTTTGCTCTATTAGAGAAGGAAAAGCCTAATATTCACTTTTTATTAGTCGGTGACGGCCCTGCTTTACCTCAATTAAGGGAATTAGTTGAAAAACTTAATATCTCACATATTGTTAGCTTTGTTGGTAGAGTTCCGCATACAGAGGTAAAGGATTATTACTCTGTCATTGAAATTTTTCCTTTTCCACGAATTAATGCAAAGGTGTGTCGCTTGGTTACACCGTTAAAGCCCTTTGAAGTCATGGCAATGGGGAAATTAGCATTAGTCAGTCATATTCCTGCCTTAAACGAAATGGTCATTCAAGAGGAGACTGGCCTTATGTTTGAAGCGGAAAATATTTCTTCATTAAAGGCTTGTCTTGCTAAGGCTACTGAGTATCAAGAGATTGGAAAAGCAAGTAGAGCATGGGTTGAGAAGAATAGAGACTGGTCTATATTAAGTAAAAGATATTTAGAAGTATATGAT
Source organism: Bacillus sp. (in: firmicutes) (assembly GCA_031180405.1). Lineage (GTDB taxonomy): Bacteria > Bacillota > Bacilli > Bacillales > Bacillaceae > Metabacillus. The sequence goes on from JAPSLU010000169.1 coordinate 9,392, forward strand.
AAGCTTAAGAAATGAAAGTGAAAAAAGGTGGTCTACTTTATAGGTCGAAAGGCCGACCACCTGAAGATTTTCCAGTAATTTATGAAAGAGGTAGAAGATCACATGGTTTTCAGCAATTTAGTGTTTCTTTTTTTATTTCTGCCTATTGTTTTGATTCTATATTTCTTCACGCCACAGAAGATGAGAAATACAATTTTGTTACTCGCAAGCTTATTTTTTTATGCTTGGGGAGAACCTAAGTATGTTCTATTAATGTTATTTTCAGTTTTTATTAATTATCTGTTCGGTTTATTA
>JAPSLU010000170.1 GCA_031180405.1 Bacillus sp. (in: firmicutes)
AAGAAGTCCCGATGATCATTAACTCCATCATCGGGACTAAACTAAGCAGTTTCACAGTTTTTTTGCGTAACATCAAAGTGACAAACTTCATTACTCAGTTACAGACTTTATTTTATAGTGACAAAGACTATTAATTTGTGACAGACATTATTATCTCTGAACAATGTGGGTAGTAATATAATTTGTCCCCAAAATTGAGATTTTTCACTAACTTTGCAACATACTTCTGTCCCTATCTGTAATATTAAATGTCACTTATCGCGGATTAACGTAACATGAGTTGTCACTTATTGGTTTTGCATCCGTTTCACATAACGAGGAGCTGACTTCTAAAATAATTATCACACATTCTTTTCTGATACCCACGTAGGAATACCATTGTACTGGGTTAATTTTATCCCGAGCTCAACACGTGCACGTTGTATAGCCAGTTTAATATCCTCGTAGTATTTATGGTTTTTATGTATACCAAGTTGTTTAGTTACGTTCTCGACTGAAGGACTTACGTTATTGAGAAAACAGCCTCTTACCGTTTCATTTACCATTTTTTTAGTTTCTGCTAATCTCAAAATTAATAGTTTTTGTGTATAGCTCGATAATTGCTGTTTGACCCACTCGGCCAACTCTGGCAAATATTCCGCGACATAGTTTCGCCTAATATTTATGAAAAGATAGATTTCCTGTGTTGTTATATCCTTATTATTGTGAAAACTACTGTTAAGAAATGCAGTAATCTTCTCCTTAGCATCTTTCTCAACCTGCAAAAGACGATCAACTCTTTGGGCATTTCTCGCTTGTTCAATAAGCTCTCGCAGACCATATTGGCCCAGCAATATAGTTGAACAATTTAATGCAGCGGCAATGTATTTTATTGAGATATCTTTGTCTTCAGTTTTAAAATGTTCTAATTCTTTTTCTACATTGATTCTCCAGCGTTCTTTAGCAATTCGACTATAACGAGGTTTATCACAACGTGATTCAAAAATAAGATAATTTTGAACCGCTACATCTGCCCGAAAGAACGAAAGTTCAATCGGCCCCCATCCGTACAACTTCTTGGCATTGGTTAATGTAGCCCCGGGTAGAATTACCAATTGCTTAAATCTCTCCACTAAGTTATTGGGGACTTCCTTTGGGGTAAGCGCTTCTATATACTCCTTTTCTAATAACTTATGTTGAAGCAAGTAGCCAATGTATTTGTATAGAATCACTGGGGTAATCCTTAAATGTTTTGCCATTTGCGAGTAGCTTAATCCCGAGGACATTAATTTTCTCAGCGCTTCCAAGTATTCAATATCATTTCCTATCTGCTCCCATTGTCCTTTGTGACTTACTACACCATATTTCATATAACAAGTCGTACACACATGAACATTATAGTATTTTATTTTCTTCATTACTGTATGAAAGCAATGCGGGATTCTATTCATAGTGATATCAGTACCATAATAAGAGCACCAAGGGGTTAAACAAATATATTCTCGCGTCGTAACAGAGTTAGTTATAATTGAATTAATAAAAGAACGAGGGACTTTTACTTGCGAGAAGCATTGAACACTCATTTTAAGCGAATTTAAAATTTGTAACAGCTTTTGAAGTGTTACATATTGTGGTGAATCCTGGTCATTAATAAATCTTTTGAGTCTATGAATATAGTCGTCTCTTAATGTGTGTTTAAGAGTTTCAAAGTTATATGTATCTTCTGGCATTTGTGCACAATACATTAAAGCTATGGCAATCTGCTTTTTTGCCGGTACACCTTGAATATCTCCGACCATGCGATTATTTTTCCCCATCATATATCGCCAATTACTGTATCTTCTCTTCTGGTCTGTAATGTAATCTGGAAGTTGTTCTCCCTCCCTTGTAGCATTAATTGTAGTTAGGAAGGAGCCACAGTATTTACACTGAGCAGTCATAAGACTATCCGCTAAATATGGTTGCTCCTTTTGGCACTCAGGACATCGAGATTGTAATCTACATAAATGTTCATCACAGATTTCAATCTCCTTTACTTGCCACATAAGTTTGTAATACTTTTTTTCCGCCAAACATTGTGGACAATAAAAACGCACTATTGTTTGTATGAGTGAGGAAAGCATTTGAAGCAACTGTTCTCTTGAATAATATCCTGGGGTCAACCAATTTTGCACCACTGGCCAAAAGGTCATCGAATGAATATCTTCTACAGACTTATTTACTCTCCGGCATAGCTCGAAGAAATTTAGCTTATCCTCTTTGATTATCTCTAATCGAAAACATCTATCCCTTACGTGATCTTTGGTGTTATTCAACGGACTTACTACTCTGTTATAGTCGCATGCGTTTTTCTTGGCTAGTCTAAAGATATAGGACGTCAAAGATTCCCCGTCCTCAATCTGTGGTCGAATAGTATACCTTCCAGCCATATTCCTATCCCCTACCTTTTCTAAGAAAAACCACCGACCATTTCGACAGTAACATATGAAATCCTTCTATTTTCAACATTCAGTTACATTAATCGTTGATCCTATACTCCGCGTTCCCGTTAATAGTACATTATGTTGTTTTAGTCTTTGATTAATATATGCCGTGAGCTCAGGTGCTCCGCGCCATAACACAGTTCGTCTTTTTCTTAGTGCTTCATATAACTCGTTGGAGAATACCTTTTTATCAATCCGAGAATCTAAAAAGGCTTCCACCAAACGGTAAATATTTTCCTTTTCCATTAAAACTCGCTGTTCATATTGTTCCATCTTCATAATTTTTATGTATGGACAGCATCCCCAATTCCTCAAAGTATTTACAGATACCCCTATTCGTTTAGCAACAGCTCCTATCGTGATTGTAGTTCCCTGATCATACATCTCCTCTATAGACCTTCTCGCTATATCTATGTTTTGTTTAGAATCATTTCGCTTTGAGCGGTTTCTCGTTTGCTTCAGTAATTCCTTTAGTACATCTTTATGAAAACGATACACTAAGAAATGAACATAATCTGTCCAGCACTCCCATTCTCGTATTCTATTTAACGGCACACACTTCTTTACAGCTGATCTAAAAAGTTCTAACTTTTGAGGATCTATTTGAATTGACTCTGTTTCATATGTACATGTACAAAATTCAATGCCTCTTGTGAAAAAATAGGCAATACATCTTTTTAACTGGTCTAAAGACAAACCAGTCTTTTCTGAAATTGACGCTATCTTCTCCCCTTCATAACAGCTGCTTTTAATCAGGTGGTAAGCATGTATAAAGTATGTCCTCTCTAATAGTTCACCCCGAGCATCCAAAGCATACTCACATCCACAATGTGAGCAAACCAAATAACAGGACTGAACCTGTCCACTCTTTTTTCTTTTAAATGAAGTTCCTGTTTGTATCAAACCACCTTCTACACCCCTATTTTCACACCATGGTGCTTGGCATGATATCATCTCTTTCTTTGATCTGGGTGGAGTAAGGACGGAATCAACAAATGGTTGTGGCAACTCCATCTTCAAGAACTCATCAATATCTATGTGGTTTGCCCACAGTACCTCAAGTACATAGGAAATATGCAAGGTACGTTTTTGCTTTAAAGAATCTCTCGCATGTTGTAATAGTGTAGAAAGTTTACCGCTTCCTTGCATATAAGACTTTGAACTGTTTTTATCAAAGACAAGCTTTTTGTTGTTTATTAGATATAACAAGTGAAGAGCAACGGTTTGCGGGGGGATTTTAGGCCCTGAATAATTGAGGAGTTGATTCCAAGCTCGCCACTGCCAGCTCAGTTTATTCCAATCAATATCATAATTGCTAGGAGAATACGTGACTCTACTTAAATCTAAATCACAATAAGGACATTTTTCATGAACAGTAACATCCGTGTATTTTATCCCTTTTGCACAATGCGGGCACTTATCATGTAAAAGCATACGATGAGTCAGGCATGCATCTATACCCTTAATTCGCCAGAGCAATTGATGGTAATGTTTATTCTTTAAACACTCTGGACAAAAGTGAAGCCTCTCGCGAATCATACCCGAGGTAAATCGTGATTTTTCAATTTCAGTTGTGACACAAAAACACTGCAACAAATTATTTAAGGTAAGTGAAAGCAGTTTAGCTGGCGCCCGATTAATGGCCTTTGACAGTTCTTCTATATTTATTATGTTTATCGGACAAAAATCTAATAGTTTGATGTCATCATGCTGAGCATAATTATTCCGTTCAGTTTTCAAGTAATTTAAAAGAGACAAATAACTTATCCCGTTTGATTTTGAGATACGTCTTAAATAACTTGAAAGTGATTCACCTTCAAATGGACGTAAGCGAACTGTGAAAATGTACTTTACCATCGTAACCTTCTCCCAAAAGGATTTCTTACCATCATTTACCCTTTTTAGGAAAGGTATACCCTATCCATATTTCTGATGAGAATCTAGTTTAGAAGTCATGATTTTATAAACTTAATTTAATGGTTCTTTCCTCTAATAATTTTAATATCAACGCTTCAGCTCATAAAATGAGAATTTCATGAACTGAAGCGTTATTTGATATTATGTATACACTAAAAGATTAACACCAACTCTTTTAAAGAAGGTTTTAATTGTATCTCTACTGTACCTTTCCTCCACCTCAGTAGTAACTAAAAAACATAACTCCCTTCTAGACCTAGTCAATGCAACATATAAATAATTCACCATTTTGTTCTGTTCAGTCTTTTCAAAAAATAGGTATGGTGCTAAATCCGTAGTCAATATAAATAAACAATCGTTTCCCTCTAAACCCTTAATACTGTCTATTGAGTTTACGATAATACCATCGACTCTTGGTGACTCACGTATTAAATCTAATGCATGACTCAATTTCCCCTTATCTTGTGATGTTAATGTGACAGATAATAGCTTTTCAATTTTGGAGAAAATCTTGAAATTATTCTCCTTATTTAAATTGGGTAAGATCTCCTTTTTTAAACTAAACACACGTTTATCAATCTCTCTTTCACTTGTACCTGATTTCTTGACTAATGCTCTCAACTCATACGATAAATTTTGTTCAATTAAGTACTTCTCATTTTCGTTAGTGAAAAATCGACTATTTTTCTTATAAATATACCTATGGTCCCAATATCCCTTTTCAATAAAATCAGAAATAGCTATATCGCTTTCAAACACATATGTCAAATTGCCAACTTCGCTTGTCTGCGATGTCTGTTGTCCTGCTTTTGTGATATACATATTTGCTAAATTAACATGAGATATAGGGCATCTGTGGTTTTCTGGTATATATTTGACTTGTTCTTGGTAAGTCGTAACTATCTCCTTAAATGCATTTCTTCCTCGTAAATCTTGTTTTGGATCACCTACTAAATACATATCAATACCTGTTCCATTTAACGCTCCAATAATCTCCAATAAATGTTTATCCATATCTTGAGCCTCGTCTATAAAGACAGAGTCTAAATATCTGGATACAATCGCTAATAATTTTATACGCTTTTCTCTGGTTCCCTTTGTATCTCCTGTTTTTCTACATATAATCCACTTGGCTGTTTCTGTCACTTTTTCAACATGTATCATTTTATTCGTTGCAAGCTCCTTGATTTTCGCAGCTTTAAACCCCTGATTATCAGATAGTTTAATTTGAGAAGCTTTGTTATATTGCTGATCAAACAATAGATGATGGAATGGGAAAATATACTCTCTTAATAAAAATACATGTGAAGTTTCAATAAAAAGTTGCTTTGGAATACTGCCATTCAACTCGATAATTTTTTCTCGTATACGATCTCTTGCAGCATTAGTATATGTAATTACATATATAATTTTGCCGTTAGTAACTCCCTTAAGTCGATTTAATACTACCTGAGCCATTGAAGTTGTTTTACCTGCACCTGCACCGGCTACAACAATTTTCATTGTTTTTCACCATTTTGGAGAAATTTTAAAACCCTACTAATATGCTGTGGCAATTCAATGTCTTCCAAGTCACCATTACCATAGTCCTGGCAAAACTTTAACATTGTATTAGCTTTAGCGTTTCTCCACTTACTTGATAAAGATTCAGGTGTATCTATATTTGACCATCCATGATTGGAAATAAAATAGTTTTTTAGCTTTTCAAAGTTGTCTCCGGTCTTCACAAACTCTGGCTCCAACGTATATTCTGTAGTTGTAGTAACATAAATATTATCATAGGCGTTGTACGATTCGTGTTTCAATTGAGCCTTTCCTTGATCATCAAAGTCCCTAATAATTCCAATTCTGTGTGATGAAAACTTATTAACTCTTAACCAAATTTCCAGCATGTTTACAAAACCTTTATGGAGAGAAATTACTTCTATATCATTTAAGGAATTAGTCTGTGAACGAAGATACGATTTAATTAGCATTTCTTCACTCGGACCTTCCACCAAAATACATCTTCGCGAGAATAGAAATTTTAAAAAGTCTAAGTTAGGCTTCTTAGCCAAATAATCCAATTGGCTCTCTTGCAGTATCGATTTCAAAGAGAACGCATTCCCCTCGGAAACTACTGTCACATTCTCTAATTCTAACTTGCTCAAAAACTCAGAACTATGTGTAGAAATAAATATTTGTGTACGGTCACTGGTATTAATTATAGAGTTAATAAAACTTGCAAGTAATCGCTCGTTACTTATACACAAATGTGCTTCAGGTTCTTCTATTGTTAAAATATTCAAGGCAATATCAGAATTAACTTCTAGGGAATTCATCATAACCAACAAATATATTAAATTTCGATATCCTAATCCTTGCGTCTGTAAGTATTCTTCCCCAAAACCAAGTTTAACATTATTTAACAATGAACTCATACTTGGCATATTAGGTAGTAATGTGATTTCATCAAAGAAGTCTTTAGCATTCTCTAAGTCTGATTGTTCCTGCCAGTTAAATATGCCTTCTAACTTACTTATTCTTTTTAAATTAGCAAAGAAGGTCTCGTATGACTTCTCTACTTCCACTTTTTGCTCTTCAGTAAGTTTATTATGTAATAGCTTGACCAATGCTTTTGATCCAAGTTGATTATTTTTGTTGGAGAATTCATCTCTTTCAGCTGCTAATGCATTATATTTAAAATTCGCTAAGTCATTATAGGCTACTTGCTCACCTGTGGAAGGAACTGTTATTGAGTATTTAAATAATTCAATAGGGAGTAAGTTCATTTTTATATTATCGATTCTATCAGTATCTTTTACGATTTTCGTAACGTGAGTTAATAAATCTTGTGGATTCTCAATGTAATATTGATACCTAATAGCATAGTGCGGAGTTTCACCATCAATAGAGTTAATCCATCGATGAACATAATATTCATCGGAACCATTGGACTCGAAGGTAACTTCCACCTTTACAAAAGGTAGTACTTTAATAAATTCTTCAATTTTTACTTTTTCTCTTCTTATTTCATCTATTTTCTCCTCAATAAACTCGAAGTATTTTGCTTTAGCTAAATTATTTATATCATGCCATCCTAATTTCTTACTCAAACTTCCAATCTCATCATTTAAAAATGGCAGAGTAATAGCTTTCAATAAGTTACTTTTTCCGCTATTGTTTTCTCCAATAAAAATGACTAATCTATTCAATTCAATTTTAATTTCTTTTAAGTTCCTGTAATTTTGTATATGTACACTTGATATTTTCAATAACTCCCACCCTTTGATTTTATTTCCAATACAATTTGGTATTATTGTACCAAAAAATAAAACAGTTTGTCACATTGGAGTTACGATAAATGCTGTTTGTTGGCGGTATCCCTTTACAGCTATATTTATGCCATTCGCATCTGGACCCTGTAACTGTTTTTCCTACATTTCTAATTACTTTATAAGTAAAAGCAGCTAATTCGATGAATTAGCTGCTTTTGTCTCCTAAGGTGTTAGTAATGCCTCTGTCAAAGTGATGGAACTGATTACATTTAGCAGTAAATTGTATTGGGTGAATTCTCGAATACCTGGAACTGTGGCTCCAGTGGCTCTCGTCATTCCAAACGGTTCCGGAGGTACTAGTGGTCCTGGAAATATTAGAGGACACACTGGAGGGGGCTTGGGGGTTCAATGCAAATCATCTAATATAAATTGAACTGACAAAAAACTCTATTTTAAATCTTATTGAAGTGGTGTCTGTCATATTCATTGTAATATGGCTTATAAAACAAGCTGATTTTACCCGCTTTCTCAGCTTCAATACAGTCTTGAGCGAGACTTATATATAGTAGTGATCCGAATCTAACCTTTTCTGGTATAGGGTAAAAACCTATCCATGGCCTATAAGGTCTTCGATACCACCGCTCCTGATCGACGTATTTTGAAAAAACCTGTCCCCTAATATAAACAAAATACGTATTCAGAACAAAAACAATTTCAGAACGTTGATTTATTCTCGCGCTACAAAACTCTCTAGCCGATGCTAATGTAGTATTTTCTAAAAGACAATGTTTGTCATACCATACTGAATAAAAGACGTAGTCGTCATATTTTATCCAATAGTCGCCCATTCTCTCTATAGGTATGGCTGGAAAAACATCCACAATAGTATAGTACATTGTATCGCTCCTAAGAAAAGTCAATAAATCCATTTTTCCCAAAAGGAACGATACTTAACATTTTTCTTTATTTTTCCCTTCTTTTAAATCACCATTTTCTACCTGGTATGATTTCCTCCATGTCGGTATCTAGTCAGCCCCTCTCTCCTCATAAGAGTTCTACAGTCTTCTAGCTAAATTCGCATTCTCCCCCTAATAGATAAAACTCATTAACTGAAAAATCTTTCATAAGTCATATTTGAAAAAGTTTGCCCAAATAAAGATTAAACTTTTTCAAATTGACAAGACTGCGTAACAGAGGTGATTTGATATGGAACAACAAGCGTGGGAGTCCCATCTACCTGAACTCGGTTACGCTGAAGGATTTACCTATCTCTTTGAGCCTTTAAGCCATTTAACAAGTTCGCGTCATTTGTTTGGACATAAGCTTTCAATTTTAATCCGTCTTTCTCGTGAAACCCATAGCAGCCATTTTACACGGGCTGAAATGGAGCGTATGTTTCCACAGTACGAAATTACTGATGAAACTTGGCGCGAAGCGATCAAAAAAGTAGGTACCCTTATTGGATTTCTCCCTTTAAATCAGCAGTACTATCACTCCAAACAGAGGCTGTTTTAAATAAAGTCATTATTACCGATGAACGGATTGCCGGTTATTTGGAACGCTTTAAACGTGTCATGATTGCCGACAACATGAGGGAAGCATGGGCATGGGTTAAAAAGGGATTTAGCGCTTTACTACACAGTCCATTTCCCTACCAAGTTGTCGATCGTGGTGGTCGCGCGATTAGGGTAAAACAACTCTGTTGTGGTCGACATGCATTTGAGGCACAACTTTTGCAATACCATAAGCAATTAGAAGAACTAACTCCTCTTGTCTCCCAAGCTGAATCTCGTGAACAAGAAGCAACGGATATTCTAAATGTAAGCGTCAAATATAGCCCACCTATTAAAACAAGTTTCATCATGAGACAATCTTCCTCAGAACAGTTATGAGGAGGATTTTTTGTTGGAACAGACAGACAAAAAGACATTGTGGAAGTCACGAATACAAGACTATCGCTCTAGCAATGAACAGGTGGCAGATTGGTGTAATCGTCACGGAGTGACATCTGGTCAGCTTTGGTA
>JAPSLU010000171.1 GCA_031180405.1 Bacillus sp. (in: firmicutes)
CTTTTGCCTACATTTGACGTAATTGACATCCCTTTTACCGATAAATATTTACATCTTGATTGTGTATTTAATATTTTATCTCCAAATGAAGCATTAATTTTCCCAGGTGAAATTGACAAAGATAAGTTAAAACATCTCGCTACACGATACGATCTTATAGAAGTTTCTGAAGAAGAACAAGCGACATTAGGAACAAATGTATTATCAATAGGCGAAAAACGTGTGCTCAGCTTACCCATTAACAAAGAAGTCAATCAGAAGCTTCGGGAACGGGGCTATGAAATTATTGAGGTCGATATTACAGAAATCATTAAATCTGGCGGAGCGTTTCGTTGCTGTACACTGCCATTGCTTAGAGGTTAAAATTTGGGAAAGTTATATTTGGGGAGAACGTCATTTAACACCAGTAAATGGAGGCAGTTAGAAGAAGGAGCATTTAACGATAAAGGGAAATCCCAGCTATAAAACTGGGATTTTGTTTGTTTATTATATAAAAACTGCTCCATATCCCATCGCAGCCACGATAACGAGTGCTGGATGAACCTTTAATTTTTCTAATAAGAAAAAGCTCGCCACAACAAGAAACAATGACTGCCAAATTCCTGTATCCTGAATTGACGTGAAGAAAAAACTAAAGGCCATCACCCCAAGTAAAACAGCAATAGTAGGTCGTATAAACGTTGTCATTCGTTTCACTTTTGGGGAGTCCTTATATTTGTACAAAAAACCTAAAAGGACAATCATTAAAATTAGTGACGGTGCCACTGTCGCAAAAATTCCGACTAAGCTCCCTAAAACGCCACCCTGCTGATAGCCAATATACCCCGCCATCTTAGTAGCTATTGGACCAGGCAAAGCATTTCCTAACGCAAGAACCTCACTAAATTCAGTAACATTCATCCATCCGTAACGATCAACAACTTCATTTTCAACCAATGGGATGGAAGCAGGTCCACCCCCATAACCTAATATCCCCGGGATAAAAAAGGCGAGAAAGATTTCCCAATAAATCATGATGCGTTCCCCCTCTCCACATGACCTTCTTTATCTGTTTTTTCATCTTTTATCATGACAGCTGCCACCAATAAGACAACGATTAATATAGCTGGATGTACTCCAAGAATTTCCATTAAAAGAAAACTAACACATATAAATGCTAAAGATTTTACCCAGCCCATTGATTGTTGTGATTTTTTAAAAAAGTCCCATGTTAACGTTGCTAACATTACACCAACTACCGGTACTACTGCAGCAGTCATCCCTTGAACCCAAGGATAATCTTTAACAGAAGAAATGGTTGTTAACAACACAATCATTAAAATGATGGTTGGTAAAATCGTTGAAAGAGTTGCATTAATAAGACCTAAAATTCCTGCGACACGATATCCAATATAACCGGCCATTTTCGTTGCAATTGGCCCAGGCAATGTATTTCCAAGAGCTAAAACATCTGCAAACTCATCATCATTCATCCATTTATATTTATCCACTACTTCTTTATGAACAAGCGGAATTGAGGACGGGCCACCGCCATACCCTAACATCCCTACACGAAAAAACGCTAAAAATAATTGAAGGTGTTTCATCTTCTTTCACCTCATATTAATTAATATCATTCAAATTTCCTAATGTCCGCTAGTTAGTTAGTATCCCTCCTTTGACCACAAAATGTGCCATTACAATTGTTATGGATTTCATTTCTAATTTATTCCGATGTTCTTTCCTTTGTTAATTACAAACTTAAAACAAACTAACAAACGAAGGTTTATTTTGATAATTATGATTATAAAGTATAAACAGGAGCTTTTCTATACATTTTTTGAAAAAAATAAAAAAAGAACGCACGAGGAAATTAACTATATCCTGTCATTCTCTTCTATCATGTATTCCTATAATTTCATACCACTTCTACTTTTGAATCGTCTAAGCAATATATGACTTTCAACTCTCGTAATACCCTCAAGCGCATACAATTCGTTATTAATAAACTTTTCCAACGCCTCAAAATCGTCTACCAACACATGCATATGTAAAGTACTTGGGCCTGTCATTTGATAACAACTCGACACACATGGATTATCAGCAAGCTTTTGCGCAACTTCGACCAAATAGGCAGGTTCACAGTCCACCTCAAAAAATGCTGATACATTTTTCCCCATTTTTTCAGAATTGATGACAACACTGAATTTTTCAATCACATCATTATTAATGAGTTGATTGACACGTTCACGTACAGAAACCCGTGATAAATCAAGTTCTTTTCCTATATCTGAATAAGACATCCTTCCGTTTATGGTAAGCAGCTCTAGTATTTTTCTATCAATATGATCTATTTTCAATGAAAACCCATCCTTTAAGCAATATGTAATTTAAGTATAATGATATATGCTTGGAGATAAAAGTCTTACAGGTCGAAAAATAGGAAAAGAAGCACTTCCCTAAGTGAGAGTGCTCCTTTTTTGGCCAGATTTGGATTTTATCTTCGATTATGCGGATTTATCTTCGATTCCGGAATTTTATCAACGATTATGCGGATTTATTTTCGATTTTCAGGATTTATTTTCGATTAGACATTTTTCGACACAAAACCAACACCATTCCACAAGCTCTTTCTCATCTCCCAACAGCCGCGCCATTACTTCTCGGATCCACGCCACCGTGCACAAACCCTTCGTCATCAACAAGGATGGCATTTGCATGGCCCATTATACCATCGAAATCCTCGACTTTATTGACAATATGGCCTGCTTTTGATAATTGCTCAAGAACATCTATACCCACTCTTCCTTCGATTTTCAGCTCTTGAGTTTGTTGCCCCCATGTTCTTCCCCATACAAATCTTGGGGCGCTAATGGCCGTTTGAGGATCCATTCCATAATCAATCATTCTGGTAAGAATCGCTGTTTGGGTTTGAGGCTGACCTTCTCCACCTTGTGTTCCATACAAAATTCGCGGAATCCCATCTTTTAATGCCATCGCAGGCATTAACGTATGAAATGTTCTTTTTTTCGGTTCGAGACAATTAACTTGTGCAGGATCTAGTGAAAAAAAGGACCCTCTATTTTGCATCACGATACCAGTATCACCTGCAACCACCCCTGAACCAAATTCAAAATAGAGACTTTGTATAAACGAAACAGCATTTCCATCTTCATCAATGACAGCGGCATGGGCTGTATCACTTCCAACCGATTGCGTTTCAACATCTGTTACTCGGTCAAATTGAAGCTCATCCGCCATTTCTTTTCCGTAGGATTTGCTTATTAGCTTTTGTAATGGTATGTCATAAAATTCAGGGTCTGTAAGATGCTTGTTGCGGTCCTGAAAACTTCTTTTTAGCGCTTCAACTAACAAATGATAATAGTGATAAGAACCCTCTTTAATAGAGTTAAAATTAAAATTTTCTAACATATTTAGTGCCATCAGACCGACAAATCCTTGTGAATTAGGTGGTGCCTGATAGACATCATATCCCCGATAGGTTGTTGAGATTGGTTCAGCCCACTCTCCTTGATGATGAGCAAAATCCTCTAACGTTAAACGGCTACCTTTATTTTTCAAACTCGAAATAATCCTGTCAGCTAACTCTCCCTTATAAAAATCATCTCGACCACTTTCTGCTAGCCTCTTTAATGTATTAGATAAATCCAGTTGGATGAATCGTTGGTACGCTTTAGGGATCTGCTGATTAGGTAAAAATATTCGCCCCGCATCACTATCTCCTTTTAATAAGTCTGCCCTTTTCACTGTGTTTTCGTGTTGATCTAAAGAGAGAGGAAAACCTTTTGCTGCATACTCTATAGCTGGTTGTAAAACTTCTGCTAAAGACAATCTTCCATATTTATTTAAAACAGCATCCCAACTATCGACCATTCCTGGTACTGTTATCGCACTTTCAATTCCTCTAATTGGAATTGAACTTTGACCTTCATACGCATCACGTGTCACATTGATACCAGTGCGACCGCTACCGTTGTATACGCGGACCTTTTCCTCTTTGTTACTATATGTAAGCCAAAACGAATCTCCACCAAGACCAGTCATATGAGGGTAAACAACAGCTAGACATGCACTAACAGCTACTGCTGCATCAAAAGCATTCCCTCCTTTTTCGAGAATCGTATTACCTGCTTGTGACGCTAAATAATGCGGACTCACCACCATTGATTTGGAACCTACAATTGCTTTGTTCACTGTTCATACCTCCTCGTTAATAAAGTTTCAACCATTATAGCAACTTTTCATTTAACCAAAGTCAGTTATTGTTAGATTATCTGCCAAACTTTTGTCAAATTGAAGATAAACCATTTCATTTGATCAATTTTATTTATGCATAAAATCCTTACTAATTAAGGAAAAGTAGCTTTAAATGCTAGATCTAATGTTTTAACACTTTAATCCAGTATAAAAACAATGTCAGAATACATAACAAACTAAGTGCTAGTATCTTAATCACATGTTTTAATAGGTCATAACTTAACAAACTTACAAACGAAAGTAGAGCAAGTAAAACAATTAACTTTTAGCTGTTTTATCAACTCATTAACTTCGAAATGAATTAAAAGGGGAGATTATCTTGCAAAAAAAATTAGTTTATTTTCTACTCACACTCATGTTCATGTTTGTGATCACTGGATGTGGCAACTCAACTACATCAAGCTCTGGTGAAACAGCAACAAAAACAGAAGAAGCTTTTCCAACGAAACCAGTAAAACTCGTTATTCCTTATCCACCAGGTGGTGGGACTGATGTGCTGTTCCGATTAGTTGCACAATATGCAGAGGAGCATTTAGGTCAAACAATCGTGCCAACGAATATGGCTGGTGCTACCGCAACTGTTGGTTCTCGCTTTGTAAAAGATGCAAAGCCTGATGGTTACACTATTTTAGGTATTCACCAAGTAGCAGCTACTGCTCAGCATACAGGTGTTGTTGATTACGGATTCTCTGCATTTGATCCTGTCATGATGATGACTTCAACACCACATATTCCATCTGTAAGCAAAAAGTTCAGTGAAGAAAACGGAATTAAAACACTTAAAGACTTTATTGACTATGTAAAAGCAGGTAATGAAGTCACATGGGCTTACACAGTAGGTTCAGAGGATCATTATACAATTGCGGCTTTACTAGATGCTGCCGGAGTGGACCCAAAAACATTAAACTATGTGAACTATGATGGAACAGGTCCTCAATACGCTGCGGTTTTAGCAAACCAAGTTGATGGTATGACAGGTGACTTCGCCTCAGGTAAAGGATATATTGAAGACGGCAGTTTAGTACCTCTTGGTATGGTATTTGATGATAGAAACCCATTTTTACCAGACGTACCAACGTTAAAAGAGCAAGGCATTGATTTCTCAGTAACAGTTGATCGCGGTATTCTCGCTCCTAAAGGCACTCAATCTGAACATGTAAAAATTATCTCAGATGCTTTCCAAAAAGCATTAGAAGATCCTGAATTACAAAAGAAAATCGAAGAATTAGGTAGCTTTCCTAATTTCAAAAATACGGAAGACTACTCAAAACATCTAGAAGAGCTTGATGCTGAAATGGAGACATTAGCTCCAAAAATGAAATTTTAAACAAGGTGTGATAGATAATGATAGATCGGATCTTTGCAATCTTCATTTTACTTGTTGGGGGAGTCTTTTTCCTTGAGTCTAATAAGTTTTCTGAAAAATCAGGGGTGCAGACATTTGCCCCCTCCTTTTTTCCAAGAGTGATTATTATCTTGATGGTGATTCTGGCCATTTCTCTCTTAATTAAGAGCTTCGTTTCAAAGCAGGGGGAATCCTCATTATTTACTAAATTGAAATTATACGTATCTGAACACTATCGAGTTATAGCTATTTTCAGTTTGTTTTTTGTCTTTACAATACTTATTCCACTTATTGGTTTTTTATTTAGCTCCATGATATTCATGTTCTTTTCGACCGTTATTTTGCGCCCAATCAAAATGAAATTTATGGCGACGAATGTAATCTTGGCAGTCACACTACCATTTGTCGTTCAATGGGTGTTTCAAAACATCTTAAATATTTATTTACCTTAATGGAGTGATTTTTATGGATTTGACGATAGTTTTGACTGCTTTTCAGGAAGTCTTACATCCGACGATGCTTCTATATATTATGATAGGTGTTTTCTTCGGTATTGTTGCTGGAGCGATTCCAGGCTTCACCTTTACAATGGCTCTAATTCTTGCCTTTCCATTTACTTTTAGCATGGAGCCCATTCAAGGACTCGCTTTAATGATTGGAATTTATATCGGTGGCCTTTCTGGTGGTTTAATTTCATCTATACTACTTGGAATCCCGGGTACACCATCTTCTGTAGTCACCACCTTTGATGGATATCCCATGACTAAAAATGGCGAAGCACCAAGAGCACTAGGTATTGGCATTTTATCTTCTGTTATTGGTACATTCATCGGTGCAATCATTCTCTTTCTATTAGGACCAGTCATTGCAAAAGGAAGTTTATTATTTGGGCCTTGGGAAATCTTTTCATTAGTTGTTTTTGCTCTAACCTTGATTGCAGGCCTTAGTGGTAAATCTATGACCAAAGGGTTAATCGCTGGATGCCTAGGCTTATTAATTGGAACAATTGGAATATCACCAAGTGGTACCCTTCGTTTCGATTTCGGAATCCCTGAGCTTTCTTCGGGATTTTCGGCCCTACCTGTCTTAATTGGTTTGTTTGCAGTTTCTCAACTATTAACAAATGTAGAGGAATTAAAACAAAAACTTTCCGTACAAGAATCCTCAGCTTTGAAACAAAAAGTACGAATTCCTTACAGAAGAGTATTCAAAGATCTATACGCAGATAAATGGAATGCACTAAGATCTTCCCTTATTGGATGCTTTATCGGGTGTTTACCAGCAGCTGGTGCAGAATCAGCCAACTTCATAAGCTATGATCAGGCGAAGAAGTTTTCTAAACATAAAAGTCAATTTGGTAAAGGTCATCCTGGTGGAATTATTGCTTCAGAAACATCTAATAACGCTGTTGCTGGAGGAGCTTTTATCCCAACGATCACTCTCGGAATTCCTGGTGATGTCGCACAAGCGATTATGATAGGTGCTTTAATTTTGCACGGTATCAATCCTGGTCCAGCTCTTTTTACTCAACAACCTCTCCTGGTTAACTCTATTTATGTTGTCATTATATTCAGTGGTATCGCTGTATTTTTCATCCAAACTTTGTTACTGCCACTTTTCACAAGAATTACCCTTATTCCAAAATCTTTACTTGTTCCTAGTATTTTACTACTTAGCTCAGTCGGTGCCTTTGCACTTAATAATCAACTATTTGATGTATGGATCGTTCTACTGTTTGGGTTATTAGGATTTTTCTTTCAAAAAATAGATATTCCGTTATCCCCTATTATTTTAGGACTCATTTTAGGTCCAACCCTAGAAAAAGAAATGACAAGAGCCTTTCAAATGGATTCGAGCTTCTTACCTTTTTTCACAAGACCGATTTCATTACTCTTTTTAATCCTTGCTGGCATTTCCATAATTTTCACTCTTATCCAAATGAAAAAACAAGACAATCATGGTGAAAAGTACGAGCGTCTCGAAGAACAAGATGAAAAGAATAAAGTCATTTAATCAGGAACCTACCTCCTAATCTATAGGAGGTAGGTTTTTGTTGTGTAAGACGTATTATCGAACTAGTTCGTTTTTAACCGGCTTCACCCATCTACCATGTGGCATACCATCAAACACGCTACCATTCTCATATACCACTACACCTCTATTTATTGTTCCTATTATCCTACAAGGAAACGTATTAAGGCTCCGATTAGCGTTCCGTATCAAAGCATTGATTCAAGGAAAGGAAATAAGTCATGATAATATTGCCTGACCAAAATAAAGCTAGGCATCTACTAGCTTTTTTCCCTTTCTTATATAGATACATTTTTTTATAGAATGTAAGCGTTGCCTTTAATGAACAAAAGCGTTACTATCAATATATAGGAGGGATTACTATGAAAAATTTCACATTTCAAAATGGCACTAAATTAATTTTTGGTAAAGATACGGAGCAAGTAGTAGGTCAAGAGTCTAGTCAGTATGGCAAAAGGCTTCTTTTACATTATGGTGGAGGCAGCATTAAAACCAGTGGTCTCTATGACAAAGTGGTACATTCATTAAAAGAACAAAGTATTGAAATATTCGAACTAGGTGGAGTACAACCAAATCCTAGAGTTAGTCTTGTAAGAGAAGGAGTTTCAATCTGCAAAGAGAATAACATTGATTTCATCCTAGCAGTTGGCGGAGGAAGTGTCATCGATTCAGCTAAAGCAATTGCAGCTGGAGCAAAGTATGATGGTGATGTATGGGATTTCTTTGACGGAAAAAGTTCTGTACAAGATTGTTTACCAATTGGAGTTGTGTTAACAATCCCTGCTGCAGGAAGCGAATCTAGTAACGGAACAGTTATTACAAATGAAGATGGATTATACAAACGTGCAACAGGACATCCGTCAATGCGTCCACAGTTCTCCATTTTAAATCCAGTTCTTACATATACATTACCATCGTACCAAACAGCGTGTGGGATTACCGATATGATGGCACATATTTTGGAACGCTATTTTACAAATGAAAAGAACGTAGAGTTAACTGACCGTTTAAGCGAAGGTGCCTTACGTACAATTATTAATAATGCACCGATCGTCTTAGACGAGCCGACTAACTATGACGCAAGAGCAGAAATTATGTGGTCTGGGACAATCGCACATAACGACCTATTAGGAACAGGTAGAGAAGGCGATTGGGGAAGCCATGATATCGAGCATGAAATTAGCGGTATTTACGATATCGCCCATGGCGCAGGTTTAGCTATTGTGTTCCCTGCATGGATGAAATACGTCTACAAACATGATATAAACCGATTTGCTCAATTTGCAAATCGCGTGTGGGATGTTGAAATTGATGTAAATAACTTAGAAAAGACTGCTTTAGCCGGTATTAAGAAGACAGAGCAATTCTTCCAATCAATCGGAATGCCGATTACTTTATCAGAAGTTAACATCGGAGAAGACCACTTTGAGGAAATGGCTAAAAAAGGAACTGAAAGAGGTCCATTAGGGAATTTCATTAAGTTATACCAAGAAGATGTTGTGGAAATATTTAAGCTGGCAAGATAAAACAGGAGCCTCCACCTTAAATTTCGGTGGAGGCTTTTTAACAAAGGATTAATGTCAGTTTTCTAGATACACTAGCAAACTCGACTGTATTTTTTTGCAACTATCAAACTAATTCTTGCAAACTTAAATATTTTTTTGCAAATTAACCATATTAGCTTTAGCTCCCTCTATAAACCTGGTACCCCCAAGGAGATACCAACAATGGCACATGATAGTGAGCATCTGTTTCTGCAATTCCAAAACGAACTGACACTTTATCTAAAAAGGCAGGCTCTGGTAAAGATACGTCTTTCCCACGGAAATAATCACCGATATAAAACAGAAGCTCATATTCCCCTATCCGCATTTCATCAACAGATAAAAGCGGTTCATCTAAACGACCGTCATGATTTGTCGTCGTTGTCTTTATAACAGAAGCTCCAGTTTTCTCTATTCTAGACAGTTGAATAAGAACATCTATTGCAGGCATACCATGAGTCAGATCCAGT
>JAPSLU010000172.1 GCA_031180405.1 Bacillus sp. (in: firmicutes)
CGTGCGGAAAGCATAAATGAACTCAATAAGTTAGAAACAGTAATGGCTGAAGAATATTGTGATTTAGTGCGTAAACGCGCTCATTTGAGTTATTCACTATTAGTACAAAAAGCATTAAATTTTATTACTGTGCATTTCAGCAAACCGTTAAATTTAAACAAATTGGCTCAACATTGTCTTGTACACCCAGCACATTTATCGAGACAGTTTAAAAAAGAAACAGGTATGACTCTTACCGAATACCTTCATAAGCAAAGAATAGAAGAAGCGAAGCTGCTATTAAAAAAAGAACGTACCTCCATTGAGTGGGTAGCTGGTTTTGTTGGCTTTGAAGATGCGGCCTATTTTTCCCGTGTATTTAAAAAGATAGAAGGTGTAACGCCTACACAATATAGGAACTTCTAAGAAATTATCATCCTTACCTCATTTTCCTATATATGCACTATTACTTTAAAAGCTTTGTTCTAGGCTTATGTTTGTCTTTTAAGTCGTTCAGAATTTATGATACGACCATTTCTAATCTTTGTTTGTGGGAGGTTATGATGATATGAAATATAGTTGTCCAGTATGTGGTTATAAAGGGCTTGACGAACCTGCATACTATGATTTTAAAAAATTAGCGGGTGGATCTTTTGAAATATGTGAATGTTGTCGATTTCAATTCGGATTAGATGACGATATTGAATTAGAAAACGGAGAAATTTTAACAGTAAGAGATGCACATAACATTTATCGGAATATTTGGCTTAGTTTTGATGCACCTGTTTTTATGATTAAATATTATCCAGCAGAAAATCAGGAAAATGGAAAAGTAAAGCGAGAGTGTTTAGAAAAACAATTAAAAAATATAGGTATAAGTTTAAATAATTAATTTGGGCTATAGCGATAAAAAAATAAGACTTCCTAATTTTTTTTCGAAATAACATTTAGTTTTTTACCAGAGCCAATTTTAAAATAGCATTTCTGTAAACACAACTTTAGAAATAAACATGTCTTTTTAAAAAACAACATTCTATTAATATAAAAAGCATGTCTATTAGGACATGCTTTTTAACGTTAAAGTATTAAAAATTATTCTCATCTATTTTTACGTTATACCCCTTATCTTTTAGCACTTTATGTAACTGCTCAATATGTTCCTGATTTTTTGTTTCCACCGATATTTCAAGCTCAGCAAATCCAGGGTAAATATGTTTACCAATTCGGTTAAGATTAACGTGCTGAATGTTTGCATCTAAATCAGTAATAGAGCTTAATACCTTTTCGAGTTGACCAGGCTTATCTTTTAATGTAAGAGTAAAATGAGCATATCTTCCAGCTTCGACCATACCTCGCTCAATAATCCTGGAAATAAAGTTGACATCTACATTGCCGCCACTCAAAATTGCCGCTACTTTCTTCCCTTTTAGCTTCACTTTTTCATAAAGAAGAGCAGCAAGCGAACTAGCACCAGAGCCCTCGACTAATAATTTATTGCGCTCGAGCAGCATAAGCATTGTTCGAGCAATTTCCATTTCATCTACACAGTAGATATCATCAACAAGTTCATTTACGATATCAAAGGTTCTTTCTCCAGGCTTTTTAACTGCTATACCATCAGCCATCGTTGGTGTTGCTTCCACCATAACCGGTTTCTTTTCTTTCAGAGATATTTTCATACTGGGACAGGCAAGTGTTTGAACACCATAAACGGAGATGTCTGGATTTTTTCCTTTTACCGCCATCGCTACTCCAGCAATGAGGCCACCGCCTCCAACAGGGCAAATAATCGCATCGACATCAGGAAGTTGATCGATGATTTCTAGCCCAACCGTGCCCTGACCAATAATAACGGCATCATCATCAAAAGCATGGATAAAGGTAGCACCCATTCGATCACTTAGTTCCAATGCATAGGCAAGCGCCTCATCAAATACATTGCCTTCCAAAATGACTTCAGCCCCATATTGTTTCGTTGCCAGTACTTTACTAAGTGGAGCACCCTTAGGCATGACAATTGTGCACGGAATACCAAGCATTTGACTAGAGTACGCAACACCTTGAGCATGGTTTCCGGCCGATGCTGCTACTACTCCCTTTTTCAATTCTTCCTCTGATAAAGAAATCAACTTATTATAAGATCCCCTTACTTTAAAGGAGCCTGTCTTTTGAAGATTCTCTAATTTTAAATACACTTCATTATGAGAAAGGTCACTAAATGTTTTAGAATAATCAAGATGAGTTGTATGGACAATCCCCTTTAATTTCTCCCTTGCCACGATAATTTGATCGATGTTAAACATACTATTCCTCCTATAAACACACATACTTCTTTCGTTTAGGATGGATAATGGAAAGGAATAATATAACTACTTTTCTAAAACAAAAAAGCTCCATTCCCAAAACGAGACTGGAATTGAAACTTCTAGTCCAAAGATACTGGAGGAGGAGTTTAGTTAAAGTCAGGATCTTGATAAAAAAGGAATCCAATCCCTAGATCAGACTCCTTTTACTATGAATAAATGGCAGCTCCAACTACCCCTGACATCACAATCACCAATGCAGGGTGAATACGAAGCTTTATTAAAGAAAATAGTGATAGCGCAAAAATAATTAATAAACTTGCTGAATACCAAGAAAATGATCCTATTAAATTATTGCTAATCGCAAATTTGATTGCCGCATAACCAATCAATCCCGTAATTATTGGGCGTAAACCATAAAAGGCTGATTCAACATGTTTGTTTTTACTAATTCGATAGAAAAATGTCGCAATGATGATCACAAGTAACAAGGATGGTATAACCATTCCTAAGCCAGCAGCAATTGCACCGGTGATTCCTTGAACCTGGTAACCTACGAAAATTGCACTATTTGTCGCGATCGGTCCTGGTGACATACCCGCAATGGCAATTACGTCAGTAAACTGTTGTGTTGTCATCCATCCCCTATTTATGACCTCAAGCTCAATGACAGGAATCATTGCATATCCTCCACCAAATGAGACAAAGCCGATTAATAAAAATGTCCAGAATAGCTCAAATAGTACCATCTTATATTCCATCTCCCATAAACCATTCTAGTTGCTGTGACGATGAGGGCTTTACTTTTTTTCCATTCACCGAACAGCCCAATCTTCTTTTTATATGAACAAGAACGATACCAAGAATAATACCTGAGAAAATAATTAAGACTGGATGTAAATGCAGGAAAAACAGTATGGCCATAGACCCAAATGATATAACGCATGTCGTTTTATCAATGATTGCTGTTTTTCCAATCATATACCCTGCATAAACAATTAGGGCAACAATAGAGGCGCGAATTGCCTGGAACGCCGCTTCAATTTTAGGGTTGTTTTGAATTTCCAGAAAGACAATGCTCAGAGCGACAACAATAAGAAAGGTCGGTAGAAACACTCCTAATAGTGCAGCAATTGCTCCCTTAATTCCCCCTATTCGATAACCGATAAATGTAGATGAATTTATGGCAATGGCTCCGGGAATAGATTCAGCAATAGCAAATACATCCGCTACATCCTCATGACTAACCCATTTCTTTTTATCTACTACTTCTCTTTCTATTAGTGGGATCATTGCGTAACCACCACCAAAGGTAACTGGACCAATTTTTAAGAAGGTCCAGAAAAGTTGAAAAAGTTTTTTCGTATCCTCCTTCATCCGATCCTCATCTCCCTGTTTATTTAAGAAGTTATTCTTTTAAAAATAATCCTACTGG
This sequence comes from Bacillus sp. (in: firmicutes), assembly GCA_031180405.1. Lineage (GTDB taxonomy): Bacteria > Bacillota > Bacilli > Bacillales > Bacillaceae > Metabacillus. The sequence continues at coordinate 3,718 of JAPSLU010000172.1, forward strand.
TTATTCATACGTTGTAATTTGATCTTACTATTACGATACCACGTTACGGGAAGAAGCGATATTGCAACAAATGCATAGCATATAACAGATTGTTATAACCACTTAGAGTTCCCCGTTATCCCTTATTAAGGTAAAATAGATCTATCAAATGAAAATTTTCTAATGGGGAGGGAGCTTCCATGAATATAGATAATCTGAGAGTATTTTGTTTAGTAGTAGATGAAGGAAGTATAAGTCAAGCTGCAAGATTAAGCTATGTTTCACAACCGGCTGTAACGAGGCAAATTCGCCAATTAGAGAATTTCTATGGTACCTTGTTATTCGATCGGACAGAAGGAAAATTAACTGTTACTGAAACCGGAAAAATGCTCTACCCCTTTGCTAAGGCTATTATTGAAGACTTTGATCGTTCAAAAGAAATAATCCTTCAGGCTACTGGTGAGTATAATTCATCCCTTAGGGTAGGTGCATCTCTGACAATCGGTGAGTTTCTTCTACCAAGTTTACTTGGTCGCTTTAAAAAACAAACACCTGACATAAAAATTACTTTAACCATAAGAAATACTCCTGGAATACTAGAGGATTTAACAAATGATGTCATAGATATAGCAATGGTTGAAGGAATTGTGGAAGATAAGAGTTTTAATGTTGAAAAATTTGCTGATGATGAATTAATTCTTGTTTATCCTTCTGACCATCATTGGAAGGATCGTTCAGAAATAAACATTGAGGAATTAGCCAATGAGAGGATGATTTGGCGAGAATCTCTCTCGGGTACAAGGTTAGTTGTAGAAAACGCATTAAAAGAGTATGGAGTCCTAGAAAAAATAGAAAGTTATATGGAAATTGGCAGTACACAAGCAATTAAGAGTGCTGTAGAAGCCGGTCTAGGGATTAGTATTCTTCCAAGATTAACCGTGGCAAGAGAACTAGAACAAGGTGTTTTACAAGAGATGAGAATTAAAGATGTCCATATTAAACGAAGCTGATGGTGGGTTAAGAAACCTCAGAGGTTTAATAGGAATGGTGTATCAAACTTTGTGCATTTTATCCAAAGTTAAATGTACAAAGGGTGTATGGGTTAACACACCAATTTATCGTTTTCATTTAATATCCACTGCACAAGAATCGCATGTTAACTAGTTAGTATGCGATTTTTTAATCACTAATGCTAAATGTTTAATTTTCACTTCAAGTAGAAAGTGTTCTTTACCTTCAATTTCTGCCTCTTCCATATCTAATAATGTACAGTTGTAACAAGCATAGAATTTGTCACCAATATGAATGTAGTATCATAGGTCACAATAAAAATTATGTTTAATACTTGGATTCACTCCTACACTTCCAAATTCCACATTTTCTTCAACTAACAAGCCCCTTTAATTGAAGAAAGATAAAGAAAAAAGGCTGCCGTAGCAACCTATTTTATTCTTCAACTCTTGGAACACTTTATTTGAATATTATGCCCTTTTCAAACTAGCTTCAAATAAATCTATGATTTCCAAAAACCTTTCAGCTTCTCTAAATGTATGATCAGCTAAAAGGGGATGAATAATGCTTTTAATACGACATGCTTCTATTAACTCTCTTGCTGTTTTCTTAAAATCCCTTAACGAGGCTACTGATACTTTATTTTGATTTAAGAATTGGCTTAATATTGGTCTAGTTTCTGATTGTGGTCTCATAGAATCTAAATCAATTGCCTGAAAAACTAATTGATCGAAATCATGACTAAACTCTCTCGCCTGTTCTACTAGTTTTCGTTCCGAAGGATCTAAAAGATGCCCGATAAACTTTGCATGATCCGCCATGATTTTAAGAAAGAAAACATTTTCTTCAATAATATCCTCTGGTTTTGGGGCTAGTATCCCTTCATTGAGTTCTTTTAATCGATTAGCAAAGTAAGCTGCTTCTCTGCTGATATGATCAACCAATAAAGGAAAGTTATTCGAACGAATTTCACAACGTAAAATTAAACCTAACACTTTTCTCTTGTAATTCCATATAGAAGCGGCTGCTTGATAAACCTCATTATTAAAAGCCTGTATTTGGGATAAATCTGAGTTTACATTGAACCTACTCAACTTTTCTTCTATTCTTTCAAAAATAGTGATAAAATGCTGTGCTTCACCGATCAATTGTTTCTGTTCATGTGTAAACCCTAAACTTAAAAATAAGGCATGCTCTTTCATAATCCTAGACCAAAATTTAATTTCATCTAATGATCTTGCAACAATTGGATCTGCCATATTATCCCCTCCGAATTCACACTTCCTTCCCATATATATGTATGATTTTTCATCCTAATTATAACCAATTCCAAATCACTTCTTCTTTCATGATTTGACTATTATTAATCCCTTTAAATATTTGAAAAATAATTTGTTATGATTACCATCTCTTGTTCAACTAACTGCACATTAGTTGAAGGGGAAATTCACATCTAATGGACACCATAAAAAGTAAATAAATTCATTTTATATTCCATTAGTAACAATCCTTACGAAACCGTCTTAAAAAAAGGAGCTTTCGTAGACCTTGTCGGCCAAACGAAAGCTCCTTTTTATCTCAAAATAGTTGCAAAACTTATTATATAAGCGTTTCCAAAACTACCTATCTTCATTTATATAAAACGAATCATTCACGCTATATTGCTTTTGTAAATAGACTTTAGTTTAGATGATTCTTTCAAGCTTCCTTTGATAGTTGTTGAGCTTCTTTTCTTTCTTTGATCTCTTGAATAATCTTCGCATAGAATTTGTTGTCAATTTTATAGAATTTTAATGCAATAATTGTTGCCACATGCCCAAGGATTGGGAATATTGCATAAAGATATAAAATCATTTGTGAAGTTTCCGCTGATTGAGCTTGACCTGCAATATATCCTGCGCTAGCTAGTAGTGTTCCCCCAAGAATTCCCCCAACTGCACTTCCTAATTTATTAATGAAAGTCAAACTAGAGGATACGACACCAGCGCCTTTTAAACCTGTTTTCCATTCACCATACTCAACACAATCTGGTAGCATAGCCCAAGCAATTGCTCCTGTAAATGGGGCAAGAATATTCACTAGCACTGCTGCTGTAAAATTAACCCACACCATTTCAGATGGAGCAACAAGTAAAACGATAAATGGGATAATTGATGCAATACTTCCATAAAGGAAGACACCTTTTTTCTCGATCTTCTTAGAAAGTTTAGGCATGATGAAGAATAATGGAATAGAAAGCAATAAACCAACTAGAGATAGTATCGGAAACAAATCAGCTCTACCAACATTATATGTCCAGAAATATAGAGCAACGGCACTTTGAATAGATGTTGCAATTAGATTTGTGCTCATCGCTACCATTAACATTAATAATGGTGTGTTTTTTCCTATTAAAGATAATTGATCCATAAAAGCGATTTTTGGTTTTGATTCAAGTTTATCATTAACAATTTCGACCTTATCATGTCGCTTAGCACTACTTGCACATGTCCAAAAGCTTAATACCACAACAATTGAATATATAATCGCTGTAGTTAGATACCCCTGTTCTCCACCACCGAATATAGCGACAAGAGGTAAGAAAAGAACTTGAGCTAACATCTGGGCTGGTATTCCCATAAATTGCTTGGCTGTTGCAATCCAAGTTCTTTGATTTGGATCTTCACTTAAAATAGGTGTTAATGAATGATATGGAATATTTACTACAGTTGAGATTAATGAGTAAAGAATATACGTGACAAAAACGTACACTATTTTTTGACCATCTGGTAAATCTGGGATCCAGAATAAAGAAACCGTACTTAAACCTAATAATGGTGCACCAAAAATGATATATGGACGATATTTACCGATTCTCGAATTCGTTCGATCCGCAATGATCCCCATTAGTGGGTCTGTAACAGCATCAATAAAGCGAGTAATAAAGAACAAAGTACCTACTAATGCTGGGGAGATCCCTTCTACTTCCGTATAGAAAAACATTAAATAAGTCAGAATTAGCATGAAAGGTAAATTCGACCCAAGACCACCAAACGCATACCTAAAAACTTCATTTTTACTTGCTACTCTAATAAGATCTTGCATGTGGTAACACCCCTTTTTAGTATCATAAAAGAATCTTAAGTGAAGTTCCATATTCCTATCTATTAAACTTCACTTTTATTCTAGTTAATTAGTTCGACCAGCTAATCCGATAAAATACTCTGCTTTAGCTTTTTCATCCTCTTGTAAAAAAACATCTAAAAATTTCTCAACTGCCTCAGTATTCACTTCCATATACTTTGAACTTAATACAAATTCTTTAAACTCATTTAATAGTTTCTGTCTATCATTTTCAGGTGTAATATTAAGTAAAGCCCTCATTTGATTTTGTGCAGCTCGATTCCATCGATGTTCTTCCAGAACACTTATTTTTTCCGCTACCCGAATAGCTTCTTTTTGCTTTATTAGCTCTTCAACAGTCATGACTCCATTCAAAGGAATACCTAATCTTATAAACTGCTCTTTAGGTGCATCATTTTTTCTCATTTGCTCTGCTATTTTTTGAATAAATGATAATTCAATTTCTAGATCATCTATTTCCTCTTTTTGTTTTGGATCAGTTGTTAAGTTGTAGAGTTTGGATCCATATTGGAATGCATTAACAAAACCACTACCAGCTTCTATTTTCATCAACTTACACCCTTTAGTAAATGCAAAAGGTTCGTGAATTTCTAAGTTTTGTAACTCTCTTGGAGCAAACGGCTGTCTCATATGTGTCGGCATTAATGTATATTCAAATAACGGTTTATTTTCTGGAGAAACAGGGCCTCTCATATACACATAATTGCCATCTGTTATATTAACATGACCTCCGTGGAATCCGAATAAAGCGGTTTCGCGAATTGGCTCATCTGAGTGGATCACTTGTCTTAACGGCTTTCCATCCATATCATCAGGCAATTGAACACCAAAGAATTCAAGTAAAGTAGGAGCTAAATCAACTGTTTGAACGATTGATTGTCTTCTTTCTCCTTTTTTACCTTCTCTAGGATCCCAAACGAATAATGGCGTGTGAGCGATTTCATCGTAGACCGGCATAACACTCTTTGACCACCATCCATGCTCACCTAGTAAATATCCATGATCTGTATTAACGATTAACATTGTATCTTTCCACATATCATGTTTGTCCATCATGTCCATGACTTTTCCTAAATAATTGTCACACATACTCAATAAAGCTGCATATTCATACTTACCATGTTCCACGACCTCATCAGACTCTTGAACAAAATAATATGGTGGCCACTCAAAATGTTTACCATTGTATTCATGAGGATACAGATCTTTATATTGTTGATAAGCAAAAAATGGTTCATGAGGATCAAATGTCTCTAGCTGTAGAAACCAATTGTCTTCGTCTTTGTTTTTTTGGATAAACTCCATTCCTAAAGAGAATGTAACAGCCTGTGGATGGTTTTCTTCTGACTCAAAATAACTTCGATTCACAATATCTTGCTTAAACATCGTAGAGCTAGCAAAAGGCTCTGGTGTTTCAGTTTCCGGTATTTCTGTATCTTTTACATGACCTTTCCAAGGATCACCCTCTTGTCCACGAACCATCTCGAAGGAACTGTATCTTGGATGATATGTAGCGCCACCATCTTCCCAATAGTGCTGGTGATCTGTAACTAGATGTGTATACACACCGTTCTGTTTCAATATTTCTGGCATTGAATTATCAAACGGTTCAATAGGACCCCAGCTACGATGCAGGAAGTTATAACGACCTGTATTGAGCTCTCTTCTTGCTGGCATACAAGGTAAGCTCCCTGCGTAACACATGCACCTAATTTTAAACGGCTAGGAGAGAAAACAGTCGCGTTTGATCAGTGTTACGCAG
>JAPSLU010000173.1 GCA_031180405.1 Bacillus sp. (in: firmicutes)
TGGGATGTACTTGTATTAATCGCAAGCTGTTTTATCATGTCTATCCTCCTTTATGAAAAGGCATTTTTCACAACCAAAACCTAAAACCAGTATTTGTTAAATTAGTATGTACAATGTTACATAAATATTAAAAGATTTCTGAAATTTTATTGTGTACATCATTCTTTTTTACTAAGAACCAGGTATAATTATTTTTAGGAAGATTACTAGTTGCCGAAAATAACTCAAGAAAATAACTTTTTTTGTGACGCCTAAAAAGAGGGTAAAGTATGGTTATAAAGTAAAAAGGCAACCTTTCCCAAAGAGGATCCAGTTGCCTTCCTTTAAAATTATTTTTGCATAAAGTGCTGAAGGTTTCTATTAAACATGTATTTTGTGTGTTTCCTCTTATATTGTACATAAATATCAACATCCCAATTTGCTATCTGAAAAGTTAATGTGTTCAGATAAAAATAGGCTGCCGAGGTTTCTCGACAGCCTGAGCGGAGTAATTATATTTAAAATAATTACACCGCTTATCGATGGCATTAAAAAGCGCCTTTTTGCTGTTTTCGTAGCCTATTAAAATATAAAAATATCGGAAAAGGGATGATAATAAATCCAAAGCTTTTGATAACCATGTTTACAGCTTGCTGTTTTGTACGCTCTGTTTCCAATTTGACATATTCCTCATAATCTTTCTTCAATTCTTCACCATTTAATGGTGGCTTCTTTCCTTCTTCACCAATTGGATACTCGCTTTCTTTCATCATTTTGTACTCAGTAAAGGTTTGAGTATAAGGGTTTGGACTTACATAATCTGCCATACCGTTAAATATCCCAATCCCACCACCAATCGTCATCATGAGTGTGGCAAATAACACTAAATAGATATACAGTTGTTTAAACATGCCTTCATCCCCCTTTTCGTTTTTAAAGCTGATGAGGATAGCCAAGACAAAAATAATAGCAATACCCACTAAAAATGGAAGCATCATTCCGAAATACATAAAATCCCCCCTCTCCTATTCTATTCATGACCATTTCCTTCCATTTAAAAATCCAAAAATATTTAGCTGTTCTAGATAGGGTAAAATGTAAGTAAAGTAATAGTAGCTTGTCTTAGTTCTACACTGTTTCCCAAAAAAATCCGAAAACAATGACGAGGCTGTGAGGTAGGTTTGATGAGATTCATACTGAATCCAACTATATGTAGACTAAGTTAGCAATTATTACCTTAATTTTATTAGTTTCCGGATAATCATCTCATATTAATATTGGTTTAATCTCATTTTGAGATATATAATAAGAATAAGCAAACAAGAAGACGTTACAGAGTGTAGCCAACAAGCTACTTCTTATAAACAAGGAGGATTTCTAGATGAGCCAATTAGCTAGAGAATTCAAAGTGAAGAAGTTATTAGAAAAACAAAAATTTAATGAGAAACAAATTTCGGAGATGACAGATTCACAGATTGAATATTATCACTGGCTCTATTTTGAAGATTCCGTTTATGATTATATGTAAGTGAAAAAGGAAATAATTGATAAATGAGCTTTTGTACCCCGTACAAAAGCTTTTTTGTTTCTCGTTTTAGGAAGTATAAATACTTCCTTATTCCAGAAGAACGATATTTTACACATATCGTAGCCACTGATATCTATATGAGCATAATTAGCATAATTTTTTACTCATGTTATACCAAACCTCTCCCCCATGCTCAGAGCTTGATACACCACAGTTCTTATATCCATAATTTTCATAAAAGGAAATTAAGTTTTCTTTACAAGTGAGGGTTATTGTTTCACGTTTTTTCCCTCTTGCTGCTGACTCAAGATGGACAAGTAATGCTGTTGCAACTCCTCGATTTTGGAAAAGTGGTAAAACGGCTAATCCTAATATTTTTTGATGACCACCTGTTTCTTGATTTGGTTTGATATGACAAAATAAGTCATCTGTAATGAATGCGCTTTGAATGACTGGACCATTGACTAAACCAATGATCTCTCCACCCTTTTCAGCAACAAAAAAGCTATCGGCAATAAATTGAATCCGCTTTTCAAAGGCTTCTTTCGTCGCAGCCTCTTCTTTTGTGAAGCAAAGATGTTCAATAACTAAAAGATGAGGTAAATCCTCTTGTTTTACATGTCGAATCTTTAGCATAGCCATTATTTCCTCCAAATTTATCTTTGAAACTATATTATATCAATCATAACGTTTTATTTAGTTAAGAATTCAAAAAGGGATCCCTCCTATTGGGCATCCCTAATGTACAAGATTCATACTCTAAGTGCAAGGAGTAAAACTCTTTTTGAAGGTAGTCATCATTTTTATTACATCTAATCATTTACTGCCATTCGCCCAAGTGGGCCATTTTCATCAATTATGTCCTGAATATCATATACGGATATAGGAAACATTGGGAATCCAAATACATATGGCGTGATATCATATAGCTGAAAATAAATAACAAGGACTTTATCAGCGATGTAAAATTCCTGATTAGGCTTTATGGCTGTGAATTCGTTGATTAACTGGATATCCCGGAGCTTGATTTGTGCTTGAATCAACGCGGAGAGCTTTTGGATGTAATCACTCCCTGGCTTAAACAAGTCTTTAAGCTCACAAAGCTTCCCCTTGTTTAGATCAAATGTTAATGACTTAATATACGTCATACCATGGGCAGCATGATCGTGATACGTATAATTGGAGAGAGAAAAACTCAAAACCTGGCGTTGATTGTTTTTAATCTCATAAGACCCGAGCATTTCTGCCACTGCTGTAGGCATATTTCCAACCTGTTGATCGATGAGCTGCTGTGTTTGTTTGCTGATCGTTTCATTTATAAACCACTGTAACTGTTTATTTCGCATGACAACCTGCGGATATAAGACTGTTTTGTTCGGTCCACTGCTAGTTTTAGCGCTATTAACTTTTATTGGTAACGTGTTGGGCATAATGATCCCATCCTCTGTTTTATACTCATTGTATTCTTCAAAACGGCAATAATGAGTAAAAAAGAGCTTTTATCTTTCCTTGTTCAAATTGTTGAGCCAGCTTCATGAATATTTTTTACGTAGCGTATATATTGAATTTTCAACCTTAAAGCACTTTTAGTGGACTTAAAAACATTCTACTATTCAATCATTTTTTTATAAATTGTGCTCTATTTTTGCCCCCAAAAAGCTTCTAATTAATCTGTAGGATTATAATAGTGAAAAAAGTACCCAATAAAGGCTGGACACTGAATGTCTACCTCTAGGGTACTTTTACTATGCTAACATCTGACTCTTTTCATTAATTTTCAATTCGATTTATTTAAAAGTATCTATTATAGAACTTCATTTAAATATCGTTCGATAAGATGAAGGATACCCCAAAAATAGGGTAACAGACCTATAATTTTTCAAGTATCTAAACAGCCACATGCATAAATTCACATACCAACCACTTATTTACTCACCCACTCAATCGTCTTAGCCAGGAGATGAGTAAATTCCTCAGTTAATAAGCCTTCTTTATTATGAGCAGGAGTTAGACAGCATACCCTACCTTTCCCATAGTCGTGAAACCACCCCGCCGTGGAATTTCCGTCTTTAGATTCTGATCTTAAGAAGACATTTGTTTCCGCTTCATTAACTTTGACAAAATAATGCTCGTCTAAAATTTCAAATGAAACCTGACCAAAAGCATTGTTTCCTTGTACACTCGTATATTTCACTTGAGCATGCTGATCAGGGTGGTATTCAAAATAGCCCTTTAACATTTCTGTATAGCTACTCTCTATCGCATAAGAGGCAAGTCCTGAATGCCATCCTAACCAACCACCTCCTTGCTCAACATACTGAGCAATTGCGTCACTTACCTCTTCTGTCATCCAAGTATCTATTTTTTCATCGGTTGGATTCAGTCGATCTTCTCTAAATAAAATAACGGCATCAGGTTTTTTCTTTAATTCTTCAAGTAACTGATTTGTTTGAATGTCTACGCATTCCACACTTTCATTTTCATTCAGTATGGTTAAAGCTTGATCTAAAGAAGCGTTAATCCATTCCTTCGGGTGATAGTAATCACCTAAAAGGACAACGATTTTTTTCACATTCATCACTCCACGTTCATAAATTTTTCCTTAGCATGTTAAGTTCATAAGATTGATTTTCTAATTCGATTTGACCAAGGTCAATTCTTCGGGATTTGACCTTGGTCAATTTCTTGCGGGATTTGACCCAGGTCAATTCTTACACGATTTGACCCAGGTCAATTTCTTATAGAGGCATTGGTTCACCCTTAGTATTAATAAAAGAGGAAGTGCCCGATATTGTTTGTTTTTTCTCGATAAGATCCATAATATCTCGTGCAGATTCCTCCGGTGTTCCAGGTGCTTTCTCCCCACCCATGTCTGTTTTAATCCATCCAGGATGTACAGAAAAAACAGAAACTTGATTTTCAGCTAAATATGTTCTTAGCTGTTGTGAAAACATGTTTAATGCTGCTTTCGAAAGAGCATAAGGATAATCCGCACCATAGGCATTTTGAAAGCTTCCTGCTTCAGATGAAATGTTAATAATGGATGAATCAGGACCTTTGAAGAGAATGGGTAAGAAGTGCTTGATCACCCGCATCGGTCCAAAAAGGTTGATATTGAAAGACTGCTCTACTTTGGCAATATCTAATTCTTCAATTCTCTTAGAACGTTCATCTAAAATGGCTGCATTGTTTATGATGACATCCAGCGAAATATTTTCTAATGCAAGGCTAGTTGACGCTGTTTGACAAGATGCTTCATTCGCTACATCTAGTGGCAGTAGATGTACTTGACTTGGAAAAAGAGCACTTAGTTGTCTCAACCGATCCATTTGTTGTTCTGGGTTTCTAACACCTGCGAAAACAGTGTGTCCCCTTTTGATAGCCTCGTTTGTTAGTGCAAGACCTAGTCCACGATTAGCACCTGTTATAAGTAGTTTCATATAAACCTCCTAGATCACACTTCTTTACTTTTTTGTCCTAATTCTTGAAGACCTAACATGACACCTAGTTGAGGAACCGCATCAAAGAAGCAATAACGCCCTGCCCCATACTCTCCTTTATGTACTAAAGGAATTCCTTTATCTTCAACAAAATCAATGTGCTGTTCAAAACCATTGATTGTAAATGTAATAAACTGTACACCTTGACCGTGCTTTTCCTTAAACTCTGTATAAGGACTAGCTTCGTCAAGTGGCTCTAACAACTCAACCGTGACAGGTCCCATTTGAAGGTTACAGATTTTCACTCGAGCTGGAACATGTTCTCCTCGGAACATGGTGTATGTCTCACCAGTTGGATCTGGAGTATACTCTTCAGGAGGTAAGATAATATCAGGCACTTCTATACCAAAAAGTTCTGAAAAGTTTTTAGCTGCAACATGTATATCATCAACGATTAAACCTAATTTAATAAGATTGTTGTTATCGATTTTATTCAAGACTGCTTCCCCCTATTTTTTATCATTTTCAAGAAGCTCTAACATAATCTTTAAATCCTTGAATGTGTCCATATATGCATATCGGCCGCCTGTATATTCTCCTTTTTGTACTAAAGGCATATTTTTAGATTCCATTACAGCAACTTTTTCTTTCATACCATCAATAATAAAAGCAATATGATGCGGTCCTTCACCATGCTCATTAAGGTGATTTCTCCAAGTGCTAGGGTGCTGATCGGGTTCAATTAGTTCTAACTGAAGAGAACCCATATCGAAAAACGCTAATTTTGATCTTGCTTCAGATGAGGCACCTTCAAATTCTGTTTGGGCAACATCGACCGGATCCGTCCAACTCCACGTAGGTTTTTCAACCCCAAAGAAATCAGCATATGCTTGTGAAACTGTCTCGATATCGTTTACCAAAATCCCTATTTGAGCGATTACCTTTGTACCTAATACACCATTTTGAGTTTGAGTTTTATTTGACATCATTTTTTCTCCCCTTTTAAATTAATTTATATACAAATGGATGAACCATTGTATTCACATTTAAACATGTCTCGCTATGACCTTATTTTGAAATTATCCTTCCATTTATTCATTATTGATCCTGTGACTATGATGATTGGAAAGGATACGTGAAACTCTTTTAAACAGATGTTAAAAAAATTAATCTTCAAAGCCCCATCTTTTCGAGAGTTTGAAAAACGTTAATGTCATGATGAAGGCAATGATCAAGAGAATCCATGCTTGTGCAGAAGCATACCCCATATTGAAGTACTGAAATGCATTTCGATAGAGATAGAGAGAATAAAACAACGTAGAGTTGTCTGGCCCTCCATCGGTAATGATAAAAGCCTCTGCGAAGGATTGGAAGACCGCAATCATTCCTGTAATGGAATTAAAAAGAATGGCTGGTCTTAACCCTGGTAATGTAATATGAAAAACTTTTTGAAGCACATTGGCACCATCAATGGAAGCCGCTTCATACAACGATTTAGGGATATCACCTAGAGCCGCCAAATAGATTAAAATCATATTTCCAGACATCCAGATCGACATAATGATAAATCCTGGCTTTGCCCATTTGGGACTCGAAAACCATCCAGGACCATCGATCCCAAAAATACCAAGAATTGAGTTCACGACACCAGAATCAGGTTGTAATACCCAAATCCACAATATTGCAAGGACGACAAAAGGAACAAGTGTTGGGATGAAGAAAACAACTCTAAAAAACGAAATTCCTTTAATATTCTTTGTATTTAATAGGATCGCGATAAAGATGGTCACCACCGTTGTAATCGTTAACCCTACAAAGATCATGTACAATGTGTTGCCTAATACGGTCAAAAACAAATCATCCTCAAAAAGGAGTTGCTTATAATTTTCAAACCCAACAAAGACAGGGTCGGCAATGAGATTATACTCAGTCATAGAATAGTAGAGAGAACTAAACATTGGATAAGCTGTAAAACAGAGAAAACCGAAAATCCATGGAGAAATGAATAGTAGCCCATTTCTCAAATTTCTTTTTTGTGTGTTCATAAAAATCGCACCCCTGTTTATTAAAAAGAATATTTATCATTGTTTTTGGTTTCTTAGTTTAAAAGGATAAGTATATTTATACTTAAAAAATCTTAACCTTATCCTTTCGACCCAGTGAAGGTAATACCTTCAATAAAATATCTTTGTAGGAAGAAAAAGATTATGATAATTGGCAGTGTCATGGCAACCCCGATTGCCATAAGTAACCCCCACCTCGGATCATTCTGTGACATTATCTGTTGAACACCTAATGATAAGGTGTAATGGCTATTGTCACTTAAGAAAATAAGAGGCCCTAGAAAGTCCCGCCATGCTTCAATAAATTGAAAGATAACAACAGTTGCTAAAATGGGCTTTGATAACGGTAATATAACTTTCCAAAAAACGATGAATTCATTTGCTCCATCCATTTTCGCCGCTTCGGATAATTCTTTAGGAATTCCTTTAAAGAATTGTCTTAATAAGAAAATGAAGAAAGCATTTCCGAAAAAGTGTGGAACAATTAAAGGATAGTACGTTCCTATCCAACCAATTTCTTTAAAGAGAAGAAATAAAGGAATCATGATAACTTGAAAAGGGAGCATTAATGTTGCCAAAACAATAACGAAAACGCTATCTCGGTGTTTCCAATCAATTCTAGAAAAACCATATGCAATAAAAGCATTAGAGAGCACAGCCCCAATACATGTAAAAACAACAACAATGAGCGTATTCTTTAAGTATAAAAAGAACGGAAATGCCGAGAAGGCTTCCTTATAATTCGACCAATTTAGAACTTCAGGAATCCAGATAGGTGGATCAGCAAAAAGTTCTGAACTATCCTTTAATGAGCCGGAAATAAGCCAAAGGAATGGCACAATAAATGCTAAAGAAAATAAAGTCAAAATTAAGTAGACGAGTAATTTACTCATGTTTTTGTTCACTTTATTCAGTTTTGTAGCATGTCTCTGTTTGGGAAGAATGTGGCGTTGGTGTTTTGGTTCCTCAGCTGGGAGTGACATCTTCATATAAATCTCCCTCCTTCACTTTTTAAAAGCCCCGGATTTTGCTTTTGGCAAAATCCGGCGGTTGAAAACATTTTATTTTTTTTCAAGAGTTTCTTGTAATTTATCCTGTGACTTTTGAAGCAGCTTTGCTGGGTCCTCATGATTATAAATGACATCATCTCGAATGCTTGTTAGTTCATCACCCATCTCACTTGCTACAGAGGTTAGTGCAGGGTGACCAGAATCAGGTGAAGCTGCAACTTTTAACACGGTTTCATAAACGGGGTCATTATCCCATTTGATCGCATCTGATTTTTCTTTCCAGATAGAAATGGATCTCCATATATTAATGTTATCCGCCAACACTTTATCTTGGTTACCATATAAAGCAAAGTTAATTGCAGCTTGTGGATTTTTTGCACCCTTAGGAATAAAAAACACGTTTGTACCAAAAACAGTTGAATCTTTTCTTCCCCCTGGTGGGCTTGGAATTGGCGCAACTTTGTACTTGGTATCTGGAGAGTAAATTTTTAGTGCATTAGCAAACCAGTTCCCACTAACTGTCATTGCAACTTTTCCAGTCATAAATGGGTGATCTGGAGAAAAGGCCCCACCAAATCCTGATGTGAAGGACTTAATTTTTTCGGGATTATATTTCTGTGCATAGGTATCCATCCATTTAAATGCTTCAACCATAGGTGTTTCATTTAATACCACTTTTTTGGTTTCTGGATCATACATGGTCCCACCAAAAGCCCATGGCCATGTATATGGATCCTCACCAGCATCAATCCAAGGAATAAAACCTAATGTTTCAAAAGAACCATCATCTTTTACTTTTGTCAGTGCTTCAGCTGCTTTATCTAATTCTTCGATCGTCTTTGGAGGATTTTCCGGATCTAGTCCAGCAGCCTCAAACATATCAACATTGTAATACAGCAAGTTAACATTTGAATCCTGAGGAAGAATATATGTTTTTCCATCAGGCAGTTTCATTAAATCTTGAAAACCATCAAGAACACTATTCTCATCAAAACCTGCCTCTTCTAAATATTCATCAAGAGGTTCTAAAGCACCTTGGGCTGCCAAGCTATATGCAAGTTGATAATCATTTCCATCACCTAGCACTAAGTCTGGTGGGTTCCCTCCAGAAATGGCAGATAAAAGTTTTCCATTTGTGATGCCGTCAGGAACGTATACTGCATTGACCTTCGTTCCTTCTTCTTTTTCGTAATCTGCAATTCTTCCTTTATCCCATTTTTCAGAATCTCCACCCCATGGATACCAATATGTAAATTCTTTGGAGTTTTCAGTTGATGTTGTAGATGATGAGGAGTCAGAACTCGAACATCCTGATAGAACTAAAATAAAGACAAGAAACGAAATCATACTCTTTGAGACGATTTTCTTCACTGCTATTCCCCCTTGATTTAAAATGAAAAATTCCTCCCAGTTTAAAGCGAAAGTTTATGGTCATGAACGTTTTTTGCTAATCACCCCCTTTAAAGGATAATGCACATCTATAAACACGCGTTTATTTTACGGCAAAGTTTTGTTTCTTTTTT
>JAPSLU010000174.1 GCA_031180405.1 Bacillus sp. (in: firmicutes)
TGCTAGTAAGATGGCAATTAAAGATGCTGGTGTTGAAATTGGTAAAGACGTTACTCCTGAAAGAGTAGGGGTATGGATTGGCTCTGGAATCGGCGGACTAGATGAATTTGAGGAACAACATAAACGTTATTTAAGCAAAGGGCCAAAGCGAGTTAGTCCATTTATTATCCCGATGTTTATTCCTGACATGGCTTCAGGACGTGTGTCAATTGAGCTAGGTGCAAAAGGAATTAATAATTGTTCTGTTACGGCCTGTGCTTCAGGTGCTAACTCTATTGGTGACGCTTTTCGTGTCATACAATCCGGGGGCGCAGATATGATGGTGACTGGTGGGGCTGAAGCGTCAATTACAGAAATGACAATTGCAGGATTTTCAAATATGACTGCATTGTCGACTAATCATGACCCTGCTTCTGCAAGTCGTCCTTTTGATCAAAACCGTGATGGCTTTGTTATTGCAGAAGGATCAGGAATTATTATTTTAGAAGAATTAGAGCATGCATTAGCTCGTGGTGCAAACATATATGGTGAAATAGTTGGGTATGGTGCTACAGGGGATGCCTATCATATTACAACTCCTGCACCTGAAGGAGAAGGTGGCCAGAGAGCGATGAAGCTGGCATTAGAGGATGCCGATATGTCACCAGAGCAGGTTGATTATATTAATGCACATGGTACAAGCACCTACTATAATGATTTATATGAAACGAAAGCGATAAAAACAGTCTTTGGAGCACATGCTTATCGTCTGTCTGTTAGTTCCACCAAATCAATGACAGGACATCTACTAGGTGCTGCAGGTGCAGTTGAAGCGATATTCTCATTGTTGTCAATAAAAGATGGGATGATTCCACCAACAATAAACTATACAACACCTGACTCTGAACTTGACCTAGATTATGTACCAAATCAAGCAAAAGAGGCTAAGGTTAGGGTTGTTTTATCAAACTCACTTGGTTTTGGTGGGCATAATGCAACATTATTATTTAAAAAATATGAATAGTAGATCTCTATCCTAGCATGCCAGATATAAAAAAGAGCTAAGCATCTTCTTAGCTCTTCTAAAAAATTAAATTTGATCAGGATAATCACAATATTCAATAATAGTTCCTTCTGTATCTGCAGGATTTAAGTAGATTAATCTCCTACCATGCTTGTTCGTCCGTAAACTATTTTCAAGAATACGTATACCTTGATCATTCAGTTCGTTTATGGCAATGTCCAGGTCTTCCACTCTATATGCAATATGGTGGACACCTTTTCCTTTTTGTTTAATAAATCGTGCAATAGGGGAGGTGGAGTTATTGGTTGGTGCTAATAATTCGATTCTATCTCCCTCCACATCAATAATCGCAATTTCACTTTCTACTCCAACTGCATGACTTTTATAGCGATCAATTAATGTTCCTCCTAAAACATTAAGGTGAAAATCAATGCTGTTTTCAAGATCACGAACAGCAATTCCTATGTGGTCTAACACCTTTTTCATGGAGCGTTCACCCTTACTTTCTTCTTTTGTTTATCTCTTCCGTCACGACAAAAGCCAGTTCTTCGTTACCGAATAATGATAGGACATTTAGCAAAGTCTGATTAGGAATTTGTTCTGATTCTTCCTTTGGTACAGTTAAATCGACTGTTTGTTTAAGTGCATAATTAGTAGGCTGGTCTGGATAAGCCTTTAGGTATAATTCTGTTGGATTAAGATCATGATTGACACACCATTGGGCAAAGATTAGGATCATCATTTGTTCATCTTTTTGATAGTTTTGAATAATTTTCTGTTCTACTTCTCTTGAATTCAACCTGAAAATCTCCTTTGTTAGATATATAAACATTATAACGAATTAACTTATGTTTTCCTATGTGAGATACTTACAAAAAAATCGAGTATTTTTTGAAAATAGGCATTCACCCCTGTCAGATAATCTACATAGATTAAGGTAAAGTGTGGAAAGGGTGATTGGATGACAGGAATAGTTCGTCATTATTATGCTGGTGGAAATACAGCAAAAGGGTTTTATAGCCTTTATGATTCTGTTTTAGAAGGACTAGATCGTTTGTATATTCTAAAAGGCGGGCCAGGAACAGGGAAATCTTCTTTAATGAAAGAAATTGGAAAGCATATGGAAGAAAGAGGATTTGATATAGAATATCTGCATTGTGCTTCAGATAATAACTCTATTGATGGAGTCATTTTACCTAAAATAAAAGTCGGTGTGGTTGATGGGACAGCACCACATGTGATTGAGCCTAAAGCACCCGGAGTGATTGAGGAGTATGTAAACCTTGGTGTTGCATGGAATTCTATGAAACTAGCAGAGAACAAAGAAGAAATATTAGCTCTTAATCAGGAGATTTCTAAAAAGTTTATTCAAGCGTATGATACATTTGCTGCTTCATTACGCGCCCATGATGATATTGAGGATATTTATATTTCCAATATGGACTTCAAAAAAGCGAACCAGTTAACAAAGGATATCATTGCTCGTTTTTATGGCGAGAATTCTTTAGAGAAGGAATCCAGAGTTCAGCACCGTTTTTTAGGAGCAGCTACACCGAATGGAGCTGTTGATTTTATACAAAATCTTACAGCTGATATCGAAAAACGCTACTTTATAAAGGGTAGGGCAGGATCAGGAAAATCAACGATGTTGAAAAAACTTGTGGCTGCTGGTGAACATCGGGGCTTTGATGTTGAAGTTTATCATTGTGGATTTGATCCAAATAGTCTTGATATGGTGATTCTTCGTGAATTGGGAATTGCCATTTTTGATAGCACCTCTCCACATGAATATTTTCCTGATCGAAAATCAGATGAGATCATTGATATGTATGAAACCTGTATAACACCCGGTACCGATGAAAAATACGCAGCTGAAATTGCTAGAACAACAAAAGCTTATAAAGATAAAATGAAAGAAGCCATTTCCTTTTTAGCAGAAGCGAAACAATTACGAGATCAACTGGAATCCTATTATATTGAAGCAATGGATTTTGGAATAATTAATGAAATAAAAGAACAGATAATTAGAGAAATCGAATTATTTATAGAGAATTAATAGGTTTGGGGGACAGTCAATTAAGACTGTCCTTATGTTAATATTGAAAAACCGCTGTTAAATTTGCTTCGATTTCAATTTTATTTCGCTGTATTGGTGGAGCAGATTGGGAAACGGTATCAGCAGAAAGGGCATAGGCAAACTGACGAGGTGAAGGAGAAACAGAATTCTCAGTTACTTTTAATGGGATTAAGTTAACGTTTACTCCAATTTGATAACCAAGCTTCATTGCTTTTTCGGTTGCGTTTTTCATCGCAATTTGCAAGGCTTCTTGGTATAGTACTTCTCGATTTGAAACATCAAAGCGGATATTTTCAGCAACATTTACACCGGCAGCAATAACGGCCTCATAAACTGGACCTAGATTTTTTAAGTCTTTTACAGTTACCTCAAAAATATGTTGTACTCTATATCCAGTCAGAACAGAAGCTCCTTCGGTAAATTCATAGACTGGTTGGATTGTATAGGAAATGGTCTGAATATCATCTTTTGAAATACCTATTCTGTATAAAGCTGAAAGTACGTTCTTTGATAATAGAGCATTCTGAGATTGGGCAGTCTCTACATCTTTCGCTTCGGTAACAACACCAATTTGTAAGATTGCCTGGTCAGGTGCAACATTTAATTTTCCACTACCAACAACAGTCAATCTTCCTCGGTCTTCTGAAGCCATTCTTGTCCTGAAGAGAGGTTGCTGGAAGTAGGGGCTATTATAATAGGACATCTTCATCACCCTTTCGTCATCATTTTTCTGCCATTGCTATAAATTAAATTGCAATGAATTTTTCACAAAAAGCTTGCATGATATTACCTATATTTGGCATGATAATGAAGTATCGTATTATATGTACGTGTGAAGGGAGCATTTATTCATGGATAAAGTTGAAGTAGGAGAAATTTTTACAATCACAGATGAAAACGACGAAGAAAATGAGGTTGAGGTCCTTGCTGCAATAACAGTAGAAAATACTGATTATGTTGCGGTAGGCTTTGTCGATGATATCCGTGATGAGACAGATGAAGATATTGATGTATTTTTTATGAAAATTGATGCTGAAGGTGATTTATCACCGATCGAAAGTGATGAAGAATTCGAAAAGGTCTCGGCTGTTTTTGATGATTTAATGGATGAGGATGAGTGACGTTTTGGAATAGAGAGGAAGGAAAGGCTCTCTATTCCATTTATTCTTTCGTTTTAACCAATCGTTTAATTTCAGAACCAACTACTGTATATCCAAGCCTGTGAAGATGCTTTCGAATTCCACTCCGTTCCCACGTGATAATAAGAGAATGGTTCAAGGTGTGCTGCGGATAAAAAATACCGATTGTTGTTAGCTCTTCAAACGTTAGCCCTTTTAGAACATATTTTTCAATCATTTCATCACGTTGATCAATAATGGCAAGATATTTTTTCATCGCTTCATGAAAATCATTTTTATGAAAGAGTCCTTTTTGATGTCCGGTGATATAATAAGTGGCGTCAAGTGAAAGCAGTCTTTTCGCTGAAGATATAAAATCCTCTATACAACCATCTGTGCCATTGTACCAAGGACCAAAGGATGTCATGTCATAATCTCCCGTAAACACGACCCCTAAATCAGGAAAGAAAGGACAGCTAAACCCTTTTGTGTGTCCAGGCGTATGTAAAAAATGAACCTGAACTCCTCCGAAAGAGTACTCTTTTTCATACTCATAAAACCCGTTGAATTCTGAAAGACTTTTTATCCAAATGTCAGGAATATCTTTTTTCCATTTCTCTACACCTTCTTCACCCCATTCCTGGTACACCCCATTTGCCTTTGCCACTCCATCAATTGTTTTTGTTAGCCTATATTCAATACAGTTAATCCATTTTTCCGCATGAGAGAATAGGTAATTATGGCATGTATGATCAGGATGATAGTGTGTATTAATAACTAACTCAACTCCAGAATCGTTTTGAAGCTGCTGTAATTTGTTTTGATCAGCCCCTGTATCAATCAACACCTTTTCATCATGACCATCTATGTAAAGACTTCTTGAAAAAGGTACCTTACTTTTACTAGGGCCCTCAATTATTTTAATTGGGCCAATTTGTTGCATGAATATCACCTCGAGAGTTGTCTAAAAAGAAGACAGGATATAAATAATGAATGAATACTCATTCATTATAGCATACCATGTTTGTAATTTATACGAACTTTTATACATTCACTTTTAGGACAAGCATATGATAAAGAGAAGATGAAAGCTTGAGAGGGATTTTTATATGCTTAAAAATAGAAAATTTACTGCATCTTTATATGCAACATTGTCTATAACATTTTGGGGTGTTTCTTTTGTTTCTACAAAGGCTGTGCTGGAAAAGTTAGATCCATTTACACTATTGGTTCTAAGATTTGGAATAGGGGCTGTTTTTCTATACATTCTATTGGTATTACTAAAAGAAAGAATATTGATTAATTTAAAATATATCCCACATTTAATTGTATTGGGTATTTTAGGAGTCTTTATACATCAGGTTATTCAGGCAAGTGCACTTCTCACAATTGATGCTTCGTCAGCTGGATGGATGATCTCATTATCACCAGTTTTCACGGTTATCTTATCTATGATTTTTTTACATGAACGGATGACGTTGATTAAGGCAGTGGGGATGATACTTGCAATATTTGGCGTACTATTGGTGACGACAGCCGGAAGTGATAAATCCTTTGAACCAGCATTAAATATAGGCTACCTGCTAATGCTTTTAAGTACATTAAATTGGGCTGTATATTCTGTCTTGCTAAAAAAATTAAATATTCCATCATCTCCACTTGTCATAACTTTTTTCATGAGTTTAATAGGGTTTATTTTAACACTTCCTTTCTTAATTAGAAATAAAGGCTGGGAATCAATTTCCCTTTTACATGCTGGAGAATGGGCTCATTTATTGTTTTTAGGTGTATTTGTGTCTGGTGTAGCTTATTGGTATTGGGCAAAAGCACTCAAAGTATTAGAGGCAACGCAAGTTTCTGTCTTCCTTTACTTAGAACCACTTGCAACTTTAATTGCGGCTGTTCTTTTACTTCATGAGAAAATTATCCTCATAAGTATATTAGGTGGAATCATAATTATTATTGGAGTCATATTTGTCAATGGACAACTTCAATATATTTTGAAATGGTTTCACTGGAGAAGCAAACGTTAACATAAAACCAACTCCTTATGAAAAAAGCAATGATTTGGACATCTATAGAAAAAGCAGGTATAGGAGGTCAGTGCTTATGAATTATAAGGAAAGGATTGAAAAAGTGCTAGGAAAATTACAGCAGCCATCAACAAAACAATTAAAGGATGCTTTGCTCGAAGCAAATATTCAGCTTGAAGAATTAGTACCTGAATTAGGGAACTCAAAAGGGAAACCTTATTTTCGGAAGTTATTGTTTAAAAATGATCAACTCGAATTACTCGTGATGAATTGGTCTAAATTGGAATGTGCTCCACATGATCATGGGAATTCTTTTGGATGGATACAGGTTATTAATGGAACAGCTATAAATACGGTCTACGAAGTAAAAGATGACACTTTTCCAAAAGAGCTATTTACTGAATATCAAAAGCAAGGTCAATCTTTTTTTGCCCCGAAAAAAGGTGTCCATAAAATGTCAGTTTCAGATGAAGGCAGATTAGTTACTCTGCACCTATATTCACCACCCATAACAGGAATGAAGGTTTATAATCTTGAAAAATGTGCCGCGTGTATTGTTTCTGATGATTGTGGTGCTTGGTGGCCCGAGAATACAAGACAAATGGTTAAACAAATAAAACTCAAAAACATGAAACAATAACTCGAAACATATTTTATATGTTAGAAAACCTTGTGATGGAACTACTTAAAAAAGCTGTTTCTCAAAAGATTTACTGTTTAATAAAAGAAAAGTTAAATGTTATTAAACGAATTGATCGATAATCAAAATTCAAACTAATTAAGGAGTACAGATGAAGGTTTACTAAAGCTGTTCGGTTTCTACAAGAAAAATTAATTTAAGAAAGTGACAAAGAACTATGGTGGGCTTAACCTCTTATAGTTGATAAGCTCTTTTAAAGGACAGTCTCTCATGTAATATGTGTAGACGGTCCTTTTTCATTCCTAAAGAAGATATAAAATTCTTGAACTGTAGAAAAGCGCACGATATACATCGCATACAGTGAGATGCATAGCTCCTTAAGGGTCAAGGCACAATGAACAGAAAGAAGTGTCTTCTATTTAATAGCGGTTTATTTGCCCGAAACTGATTAAGGGGCTTTCCTTTTTGTTCCTGTGTTGATATGAAGCAAAAACGTAGCTAAACCGGAAGAAGTAGGTTAAGATAAATGTTTATCAGAAAAATGAGCCAAGGAGTTAGTTAAATCCAATGAAACTCGTATCATGGAATGTAAATGGAATTAGAGCTTGTGTGAAAAAAGGATTCTTAGATTATTTTTATGCAGTTGACGCAGATGTTTTTTGTATTCAAGAATCAAAAATGCAAGAAGGGCAGCTAACGTTGGAGCTTGAAGGCTACTATCAATATTGGAATTATGCTCTTCGAAAAGGGTACTCGGGCACAGCAGTTTTTACAAAGAAAAAGCCATTAAGTGTTTCCTACGGTCTTGGGTATAATGAGGAAGAAGCGGAAGGAAGAATCATAACCTTAGAATTTGATGATTATTATTTGATTACTATGTACACGCCGAATTCAAAAAGAGACCTATCAAGACTAGGTGAAAGACTAGAGTGGGAAGAGAATGTTAGAGAGTATATATCCACGCTAGATCAAGTGAAACCAGTGATTTTGTGTGGTGACTTAAATGTTGCCCATCAGGAAATTGATTTGAAAAATCCTAAGTCTAATAAAGGGAATTCTGGGTTCACAGATGAAGAACGTGAGAAAATGTCACTTCTTTTAGACAAAGGATTTGTTGATAGTTTTAGATATTTATATCCAGAAAAGCGTGATGTTTATTCCTGGTGGTCGTATATGAGTAAGGTTAGAGAGCGAAATATAGGTTGGAGAATCGATTATTTTATTGTTTCAAATAAGCTTAAAGATCGACTAAAAGACTCCCAAGTGCATTGTGACATAATGGGTAGTGATCATTGTCCTGTGTGTATTGAAATCGATCTATAAAAATATATATTTTTTGGATATACTTATATGTAGAGTTTATGAGGATAGATTGAATGGAGGATAAGCATTGTTAAAGGACGAAGTACAAAAACTGCTGAATCAAGACGGTACACAAATTGAATTATTTGAGGAAGAAAAAGAATATCTTGAACATCATCATTTGCTGCCTGAGGATAGCAAGATTGTTGGATTAAAAATAGATAGCCCAACAACAAGATTTTCAGATGCATACATTGAACGAAGCCAAAAAGAAACAGATGAAATGATAACTTCAGAATCGGCTAGCTTTTTAGATCAACCAATTACTTATTTAAAGGACAACAAGGCTGAATTCATTTATATTGAATCAAAATGGTTTGACATCATAAGAATTGATGCGATTTCTCTAGAAGTTGATGACGTGTTCGGTACATATGATGCAATGTTCGGTCTTAAACTCAAGAAGAATGAAGAAACAACCATCCGAGAGTATGTGAAAGAAAACATAGTATCAGAAGAAGCGAAATATAACCTAATGTTTAATCAACAAGATGGCTTATGGGATGTTAATCTGACGTTAGATCAAATCAATGGATTTACTGAAACAATTTCAATCGGAGGAGTGCTCCGTTTGGTTTATAAGTTTTTATTTAAATTGGTTGAAAAAGTCGAAAATAGATAATATGAAAAACGATATGCCCTTAAAAAAGGGAATCGTTTTATTATATTATCATCTAGCCCCTAAAGGTCATTAAGAGGATTTGGAATTGACTGCAATGAACGCTTTCTATTCCAAATCCTCTTATGCTTATCTGGGCTGACTAAAACGCTTATGCTTTCATATAAGAACAGCAGTAGTCAACAACTGTATGAGCCTTTACCTGAAATGTTTCATTCGCTGGTACATAAAAGACACCTTGTCCCTCGATTGTTTGCCAATCTTCACCTGCTAATTTATATTCTAAGTTTCCAGCTACGATATCCATTTCTTCTTTTTCACTTGTGGAAAATTCATATTCACCCGGCTGCATTACACCTAGCGTTTTCTTTGTTCCATCTTCTAATAGAATTGTTCGGCTTGCTACTTTTCCATCAAAATAGATATTTGCTTTCTTTTCAATTGTGATATTTTCAAACTTCGCCATACATTAACATCCTCTCCAAATAGTCTTTTTTAATTTATCACAAAATTTAGAATAGCGGAATAGGAAAGCTACTAACTGAAAATGGTAATTTAATAGTTTGCTTTAGTAGTAGATGTTAGGTAAAATAAACAGTATTGTAAATTTTTTTTGAAGAATGAACGTTAGGGAGAAGTTTATTTTGGATAGCTTTAATATGCAATTTTTATATTGTGTTATGATT
>JAPSLU010000175.1 GCA_031180405.1 Bacillus sp. (in: firmicutes)
CGTATTCTTTCTTTATTCTATCATGAGCTGGAACAAAAACACTATTAGAGAATAAAAAAAGATAAAATATATCATGTTAAGGGTAACATTATTCGACGTGCATAGTATAAGATTTATGTCTCATTCTCATACAAAAGTTAAAAACTTTCATGTAAACAACATTGTATATTCTTTGTTTGATATATGAGAACTTGATATGATGTAAGAAAAGGAGATGGCTAATAATGGGGATTGAATATCCAACTAGAGATGAAATTGGACAGATTTTGAAAAATAGTAAAACAATAGCAGTTGTGGGTTTATCAAATAATCCGGAACGAACATCTTATATGGTGAGCAAGGCTATGCAGGATGCAGGGTATGAAATTATTCCTGTTAACCCTACAGTTGAAGAAGTATTAGGTCAAAAGGCTGTCGCCACATTAAGTGATATTAAAGGCCATGTAGATATCGTAAACGTTTTTCGCCGTTCAGAACATTTATTAGATGTTGCCAAAGAATTCTTGGAAATTGATGCTGATGTATATTGGGCTCAATTAGGGTTAGAAAATGAGGAAGCCTACAATTTGCTAAAAGACAATAATAAAACCGTGATCATGAATCGTTGCATTAAGGTTGAGCATGCTATGACAAAGAAATAAATGTTGTCTATTTAAAAAATCCTTGTAAAAACAAGGATTTTTTACTTTATTACACGAATAATGTTTCCTAAATCCAAATTACCATATACAATAAAGCATGGATAATAGGTAATTTGTAAGATAATAGGCATATAAAAAGGTTTAACTTGATTTTCTTATTTACTAGTGGGGGTTGTCGATCTGCAAATTATTGTATAAAATACTAAAACATGCGTTCTATTGAAAGAAAATGATTTAATTGTGTGTAACTGAAAGGGGTTTAGTCGCTTGGGTAAGAAGCAACAGTTTGATTATAATGATGATGCGATTCAGGTCCTGGAAGGTCTAGAAGCTGTAAGAAAACGACCTGGGATGTATATCGGTAGTACTGATAGCCGAGGCCTGCATCATCTCGTATACGAGATCGTTGATAACTCTGTTGATGAAGCTTTAGCTGGTCACGGGGATCATATAATTGTCAAAATACATAAAGATAACAGTATATCTGTTCAAGATAAAGGTCGTGGAATGCCTACCGGTATGCACAAACTTGGTAAACCAACACCTGAAGTCATTCTAACTGTTCTTCATGCAGGAGGAAAGTTCGGTCAAGGTGGATATAAAACAAGTGGAGGTTTACACGGTGTAGGTGCATCAGTTGTAAATGCCCTTTCTGAATGGCTTGTTGTAACCATTCAACGAGATGGTTATATTTATGAACAGCGCTTTGAAGACGGTGGCAAGCCTGCTACTACCCTAGAAAAGAAGGGGAAAACAAATAAAACTGGAACAAGAATTCATTTTAAACCAGATCCGACTATTTTTAGTACGACTACGTATAACTTTGAAACATTAAGTGAGCGTTTACGTGAATCAGCATTCCTTCTAAAAGGGTTTAAAATTGAA
The DNA here is from genome assembly GCA_031180405.1 of Bacillus sp. (in: firmicutes). Lineage (GTDB taxonomy): Bacteria > Bacillota > Bacilli > Bacillales > Bacillaceae > Metabacillus. The sequence continues at coordinate 1,527 of JAPSLU010000175.1, forward strand.
TTAATTGATGAACGACATGACAGAACCGAAGTTTATCATTACGAAACAGGAATTGAAGCATTCGTAACTTATTTAAACGAAGAAAAAGATGCTCTTCACCCTGTTGTTTCATTTGAAGGCGAACAAAATGGAATAGAAGCAGAATTTGCTTTTCAATTTAATGACGGATACTCAGAAAATATTTTATCATTCGTTAATAATGTTCGTACAAAAGATGGTGGAACCCATGAGGCTGGTTCTAAGACAGCCATGACAAGAGCCTTTAACGAGTATGCAAGGAAAATCGGTTTGTTAAAGGAAAAAGATAAGAATTTAGAGGGTTCTGATATACGTGAAGGACTTTCTGCCATTGTGTCCGTAAGAATTCCCGAGGAGCTTCTTCAATTTGAAGGTCAAACGAAAGGGAAGCTTGGAACGAGTGAAGCTAGATCTGCGGTCGATGCGATCGTGTCTGAAAACCTCTCTTATTTTTTAGAAGAAAATCCTGACTCAGGTACTCTTCTTGTTAAAAAAGCGATTAAAGCGTTTCAAGCAAGAGAAGCCGCACGTAAAGCACGTGAAGAAGCACGTAGTGGAAAAAAACGCAAGCGTTCTGAAACGACTCTTAGCGGAAAACTAACACCTGCTCAATCTCGTAATCCATTAAAGAATGAACTTTATCTAGTGGAGGGTGATTCAGCGGGCGGATCTGCAAAACAAGGTAGAGATCGTCGATTTCAAGCAGTTCTACCTTTAAGAGGAAAAGTTATCAATACAGAAAAAGCGAAGCTAGCTGACATATTTAAAAACGAAGAGATTAATACAATTATCCATGCAATTGGTGCTGGGGTTGGCGCCGAATTCTTAGTAGAAGATGTCAATTATGATAAGATCATTATTATGACAGATGCCGATACAGATGGCGCGCACATTCAAGTTCTACTTCTTACTTTCTTTTATCGTTACATGAAGCCACTTATCGAGAGCGGAAAAGTATTTATTGCTCTTCCACCTTTGTATAAGGTAAGCAAAGGAACTGGTAAAAAAGAAGTTATAGAATATGCTTGGTCAGATGATGAGTTAGGCAATGCAATTTCTAAAGTTGGGAAAGGCTATATGATCCAACGTTATAAAGGTCTTGGAGAGATGAATGCCGATCAACTTTGGGAAACTACAATGAATCCAGAATCTAGAACGCTTATCAGAGTGAAGATTGACGATGCGGCTCGAGCTGAACGCCGTGTAACAACTCTAATGGGAGATAAGGTTGAACCTAGACGAAAATGGATTGAAAATAACGTGGCATTTGGTCTTGATGAAGAAACAAATATATTAGAGAATGAGCATTTATCGGTCGCAGAGGAGGTATAGGTTTTGGCAGATACAGTAGAAGTATATCGTGATTTACCTCTTGAAGATGTGCTTGGTGACCGTTTCGGACGTTATAGTAAGTACATTATTCAAGATCGTGCATTACCGGATGCACGTGATGGATTAAAACCTGTACAACGAAGAATTTTATATGCAATGCATGTTGACGGGAATACAAATGATAAAAATTATCGAAAATCAGCAAAGACAGTTGGGAACGTTATTGGTAATTACCATCCACACGGAGATACATCTGTTTATGATGCAATGGTTCGTATGAGCCAAGATTGGAAGGTCCGTAACCTGTTAATCCAAATGCATGGTAACAACGGAAGTATAGATGGTGACCCTCCTGCTGCAATGCGTTATACAGAAGCAAGATTATCAGCAATAGCTTCTGAATTACTACGTGACATTGAAAAGGAAACCGTGGAATTTGTTCCAAACTTTGATGATACTAGCAAAGAACCGTTAGTTTTACCAGCCATGTTTCCAAATCTTTTAGTCAATGGGTCAACAGGTATTTCAGCTGGTTATGCAACCGATATACCTCCACATCATTTAGGTGAAGTCATTGATGCAGTCATTAAGAGAATGGATAAACCAACTTGTACAGTTGATGAATTAATGAGTGTTATTAAAGGACCAGATTTTCCGACTGGTGGAATAATACAGGGTATTGACGGTATTAAGAAAGCTTATGAGACAGGAAAAGGAAAAATTATCGTACGCGGGAAAGCTGAGATTGAAGAAATCCGTGGTGGAAAACAACAAATTACGATTACTGAAATTCCGTTTGAAGTGAATAAAGCAAATCTTGTTAAGAGAATGGATGAATTTCGAATTGAGCGCAAGGTGGAAGGCATCGCTGAGGTTCGTGATGAGACTGATCGTACCGGGTTACGGATTGTTATTGAACTGAAAAAAGATGCAAATGCTGCAGGTGTTCTTCATTATTTATACAAAAACAGTGATTTGCAAATTACGTATAATTTCAACATGGTTGCGATTCATAATAGACGTCCGATGTTAATGAGCTTACCCTCTATTCTAGATGCATACATTAATCATCAGAAAGAAGTCGTTTCAAACCGTTCAAAATATGAACTTCGAAAAGCTCAAGAACGACAACATATTGTTGAAGGACTAATCAAGGCCTTATCAATTTTAGATGAAATAATTGTGACAATTCGTGCTTCGAAAGATAAACGTGATGCAAAAGATAATTTAATTCAAAAGTATCAATTTACAGAGCCGCAAGCAGAAGCTATTGTCTCTTTACAGTTATATCGCTTAACAAATACTGATATTACAGCCTTAAGAAATGAAGCAGAAGAGCTTGCAAATAAAATCAAAGAACTAACAAGTATTTTAAAGGATGAAAATATCCTCTTAAAAGTAATTAAACATGACCTGAAAAAAGTGAAGAAAACGTATGCAGATGAGCGTCGCTCAATCATTGAAGCAGAAATAGAAGAAATTAAGATTAACCTTGAAGTTATGATTGCTTCTGAGGACGTGATCGTTACTGTTACAAAAGATGGCTATGTAAAACGGACTAGCCAAAGATCTTATGCAGCCTCAAATGGCCAGGATTTTGGCATGAAGGAAAAAGATCGTTTACTATTTAAAATTGACATTAACACAACAGATGTCGTGCTGTTGTTTACTAATAAAGGGAACTATCTATATTGTCCAGTACATGAGCTTCCAGATATACGTTGGAAGGACCTTGGGCAACATATTGCCAATATTATTCCAATTGAACGTGATGAAGAGATTATCAAGGCAATTCCTGTTAAAAACTTTGAAGAACCACTCTTTGTTACATTTGTGACAAAGTTAGGTATGGTGAAAAAGTCAGAGCTTAGTGTATATAAAGCACAAAGATATTCAAAACCTCTAGTTGCTGTAAACCTTAAAGGTGATGACATTGTGGTTGATGTTCATCTAACGTCAGGAAATGATGATTTATTCTTAGTCACACACCTCGGATATGGATTATGGTTTGCAGAGGAGGAAGTAAATGTAGTTGGTCCTCGAGCTGCAGGTGTAAAAGGAATTAACTTAAAGCCAGACGATTATGTTGTTAGTGGTAATGTGTTAAAGAGTAATTCAAAAGCATTCGTAGTCATAGCTACTCAAAGAGGCGCTGTAAAGAAAATGTCACTATCTGACTTCGAAAAGTCTTCTAGGGCAAAACGAGGCTTAATTATGCTACGGGAGTTAAAAAATAACCCTCATCGAATTGCAGGGGCTGCTATTGTTTATCGTAATGAAGAATTCTTCCTTGAATCAGTACAAGGTGTGATTGAAAGCATAAATGTATCAACATTAAGAGCAAATGATCGTTATAGTAATGGTTCCTTCTTAATGGATGAACAAGATGCGGGATCAGTAAAAGAAACTTGGGTAAAAGTAGTGGTTGAACAAGAAAAGTAAAAGTAGAAAGGGGCTGATCCTAGTGGACAGCCCCTTTCTACTTTTACTTATTTTTTTGGAAATAGTCTGTAAATGCGTGAACGATTTCGATACCTTGGTATGTGAATAAACTTAAGGCTGTAATTGAAAACAACACGACTGGAAGCATTCTTAGTACAAACATCATTTATAAAACCTCCAATTATTTATATTTATAAACTGTTAGGAATGATTTATAAATGATTATTTGAAAAATATGATGATTGATAAAATACAGCATAAAGAAATTGCATAATGTGTTTTTTCCATATGGCAAAAAAACTAAAAAGCAATAATGTTAGCGCAATCAGTGCTGAATATACCATTTCTGATGCTGTGCTAAATAAATCGATATAATTGTGATCTTCTACTTCAACTAACGTTAATCCAAATGTTGCTTCATTTTCTACTGCGAATACATTTTCTAGACTAATAGGATGATGAAGTTGCGACACTGAAACGAGATGGATGCTAGAGATGAAGATCAATAGCAAAAAGAATGATTTAAGTAGCAAACGATGTTTCAATGAAATCACCCCTTTGCCATTTTATAGACATATCATAATCCTTTTTGCTAAGTTTGCAAAGAGATTTGTTTTGTAATAGATACTGAATAGAAATGTAAGGGTTTTTATTGGAGAGTTTTCCCAATTTACGTATAAAACTATAAAAAATAAAGACTCTTTTTCTAAAAGTTTGTTTTAGAAAGTGTTCTCTTTAATTAAAGCTGATTAGGTTGATTGAATCGATATACGAGACTTCTCTGGGAACCGGCCCACATTACCGACCGTCCCGCGGAAAGCGAACATCCTGTAGTGTAAATTAACCCAACCTAATACTTTTAAAGCAACAAAGTTTACCAAGACAGCAAATATAAGGAGTCTTGAAATGACGGTAAACTAAAACTTAAAATGAAATGATCTTATACAAGTATTGCCGATTCAGGTTCCTAACGATTTGTATTTCTTGGACGAGCAGTTATTACAATTGAAGGGAATATATGAATTTAGTACCAGAGCAAGAATTAATTGAGCTTGGAAAACCTGTTTTTATGAAATGGTTACAATCACAAGAAAAGCATTTCTTTGGCATGGGCGCTTTCTCAGCCGATCAAAAACATTCATTCTGCAACAGATTTTCTTTAAACACCACAGAAGTTAGAATTGGAAAAAGAAACTGAGCAAAGAAGAATTTTTAATATACAATGTATGAAATAATAAAAAGCTTTGTTTCAACTACTTATAGTAGGTTTTTTAGGGATTTGGATATGGTTTTTCTTCCTCTCAAACTATGATCTGTCAACTATCAGGTGGAATTATTCTTTTCTTTAGAATCGGCTACTTCATATCAAGCTATAGATTGAAAAAATGGATGAAATACATGCATAAAGGGCGAAAAAGTTAATAGAAAATACTATTAGGATAAGCTCTTTTAGTTAAAGTTTATCTTTTTTAATTAAATACTGTTTTAAATGGTACTCGTATTTGAAGTATAGTAATATACCATTCAGGGCTATACTTATTGACAGTGTTAACGCTTTATTTGGAGGTTTTTAAACTTTGAGTAATCATACATCTAATTTGCTTACGGGGAATCTTTGGTCAGGTATCTTTTTTGGGATAGGATTTGTAGCATTTGTTGATGAAACCGTTTTTCATCAGTTGTTACATTGGCATCACTTTTATGATAAATCAACAACAGATATTGGATTAATTTCCGATGGTCTATTTCATGCTTTTAGCTGGTTTGCTACCGTAATGGGGCTATTTATGCTTGCGGATCTTCGCCGGAAAAACGTGTTTTGGTTGAAAAGATGGTGGGGAGGCTTGATGATCGGCTCCGGTGGTTTTCAGCTTTATGACGGAACTATTCAACACAAACTGTTGAGAATCCATCAAATTAAGTATGTGGACCATGTGATTTATTACGATTTGGTATGGAATGCGATAGCAATCATAATGATTCTTAATGGATTTTTCCTTTTTTATCGAACTAGAAATGGAATCAAGGTAAGGAAGGGAAAATAACCTATGATTAATAATTTCGCTTTTGGCTCTTTTTTATTATTTTTGCTTGTAATTTTGATTATTGGTTATCTAATTTCTGCAATCCGATTATTTCGGAAAGGTAGAAAATGGCCATTGTATCGGATTGGTACATGGACATTAGGAATCGTATGCGTAGGAGCGGCTTTAGAAGGACCAATAGCAAGTCGGGCACACCATGATTTTCTATTTCATATGATAGGACATTTGCTTCTAGGAATGCTTGCTCCACTGCTTTTAGTGCTGGCAGCTCCTATGACCTTACTTCTAAATACATTAAATGTAAAAGTTGCTCGTTTTATTACACGTATCCTTAAAAGTTGGCCTTTTAACGTACTTTCTAATCCTGTCATAACAGCTCTATTAAATGTAGGAGGTCTATGGATTCTCTATTTAACTGACCTTTATGCTATGATGCACGAGAATAGCATGTTATTTTTGTTTATTCACTTTCATATTTTCATTGCAGGCTATTTCTTTACTTTTTCCATTATTGTTGTTGATCCAAATCCACATAAAAAAACATTTTCATATCGTGCAATTATGTTGATTTTTGCAATAGCAGCTCATGGAATTCTATCTAAGTATATCTTTGCTCATCCCCCTCTTGGTGTTTCACAAAACCAAGCTGAATTAGGTTCCTTGCTCATGTACTATGGTGGAGATGTGATTGATCTGGTGATTATTTTTATTCTATGCCTTGAGTGGTATAGAGGTAAAGGGAAAAAATGTGGCGTAAACACGAAAGAACTAAACTCTATTTATTGAATGTATAAAACGCAACTTTAGAAAGATATTGTTCCTACTATTATTACTCATTATCCATCCCATTTTTATGGTAAACTTTAGGGGAAGTGAAATTGCAGTTACAACCATTGTCGCAAAAGTGCTTACCGATCTTTGATATATGAAGTAACTCTTAGCCAAGCTGAGGCTCCGATTTGGACTTGGTGTTGCTGACAGTAGTGTTGATACACACATCGTAGGATAGTAAATAACACATGCTAATTAATATGAAAAGTAGGAAGGTCACTTTGAAGATATATGAGGAGAAAACCTAGGAAGCCGCAAAAACAGGATTTGTTGTTTCTTAATATATTGACACCAACTGAAGATATAAACTTATGAGCTAAAATGTACACCTATATATTGGAACATGTCCGATATGTGGGTTTTTTATCTATCCTTTTTCTTTGACAATATACATTTCCTAGAAGAAGATAGTGTTAGAAAAATGTAAGGTGGGGTTTGATGTTTGAACTGAAAGACGTTACGTATAGGGATATATTAGATATTAGTTCTTTACACATACCGGATAAAAGAATAACATGTCTTGTCGGGGAAAGTGGTGCAGGGAAATCTACTTTATTGAAAATGTTAAATATGATGATATCTCCAGATAGAGGGAATATTTATTACAGAAATGAAAACATAGAAAACCTAGATCCAATCCAACATCGAAGGCGTGTGGTGATGCTTGCACAGCAACCAACTATTTTTGAGGGAACCATTAGAGATAACTTAAATATTGGTCTCGTTTACTCTGGTGAAACGGAGAAAATAGATTATGAGTTATCTGAGGCCCTTGAACTTGTGTCTCTACATAAGAAATTAGATGAAGTGGCTCATACTTTATCAGGTGGAGAAAAACAGCGGCTGGCACTTGCAAGAATTTATCTCATGGACCCTGAAGTATATTTGTTAGATGAACCAACATCTGCACTTGATGAAGATACAGAAGACGCTGTAATGAAGGAGTTTATTACAGGGCTTAAAAATAGGGGGAAAACGGCCGTCCTTATTTCACATTCCCAAAAACTAGTTTCAACATATGGTGATCACAATATTAAAATGTCAAAAGCCAAGGTGAATATTGATGGATAATATAATAAGAGACATTGAACTCTGGAGACTCGTGGCAGGATATCTGTTTATCCTCTTGCTAATAGTTTTTGTAAGGTGGCGAGGACTGAAAAGAGAAGTAAGAATTGTTATCTCAACTGCAAGAATGACCATACAATTAGTGCTTGTAGGATATATTCTTACATATATATTTAAAGAGCCAAACCCATTTGTTATCTTGTTCATTGTTTTATTCATGCTAATATTTTCAATCTTTAATACATATAAACAAGTTGGTTTGCCTTTATCAAA
>JAPSLU010000176.1 GCA_031180405.1 Bacillus sp. (in: firmicutes)
TTTGCATGGAACGTGAAATCAACTTACAGGATGTTTCGTTAGAAAAGGTGTTTGCGGAATATGAAGGAAAGTTTAAAGCGATTGCCGATAAAAAAAGACTTCAGATTATGAACATCCTTACTCAAAAGGGGGAAATAAACGTGAATGACTTAGCACCATTGGTGAATATGACTCAGTCTAAGCTATCTTATCACTTAAAAATCCTGTTAGATGCGGACCTTATTTTGAGAGAAACACGTGGCACTTGGAGTTATTACCGACTAAACATAGATGAAGTCAATCACTTATTATCAGCTGAATTATGTTGTCTATTTCGACCTACATGCTAAGCCGTTATTAAAATTAAATTATTTTAAACAAAATGAACAGTTCCAACCTAATAAAAAGGAACTGTCCATTTCTTGCTTTTGGAAATTAATTAATTCTTTAATAGTTTTCTAATAGACAAGTATACTTGTTGAGTAATAAGATCAAATAACTGTTAATTTGATTCTATTACCGGAAGGATCAATTGTCACATATACCTTTTCTTTCAATGTGACTTCATAGCCCATCTCTTTCAGTCTTTGCATAGCCTTATCTCTTTCATTATCGCTAGGAAATACTAGGGTATAGTCTATTAAACCAACACTTTTATCTGAAGCTTGTGGCGCACCTATTCCATTCCAAGTGTTTAATCCAATATGGTGATGATATCCACCTGACGAAATAAACAGTGCCTGATTTCCATATTTGCACACAACCTCAAAGCCAAGTCCTTGGCAATAAAATTCCTTTGTTTTCTCAAGTTCAGACACATGTAAATGAATATGCCCCATCTTTGTGCCATCAGGAAGGTTACGCCATCCATCTCGACCTTCTGCCAATAATCCGTCCACATCAATAGGGTCAGTTGACATTAATACCTCACCATTTTTCCAGTTCCACTGAGATGGTGATCGATCAACATAAATTTCAATTCCATTTCCATCAGGATCTGCTAGATATAAAGCTTCACTAACAAGATGATCAGATCCTCCTTGTAAAGGATATCTATGTTTCAGTAAATGTTTTAACACACTTCCTAAATCAGTACGTGATGGTAACAACAAGGCAAAGTGATATAGGCCTGTTGTGCGAGGTTGCTTAGGAATAACATCATCCGGCTGTTCAATTGATAAAAGGGCATTTTCCCCATCGACTGTCAAAACAGCACGTTTTTCTGACTGATTAAGTATACGAAACCCTATTATTTCTTGATAAAATGCTAATGATCTTTTAATATCTTCAACTCGCAAATCCAATTTGGACACATACAAATTTGGTTTTTCATGAAAAGACATGGTCGTCATTCCTTTCAAAATTAATAAGAAAAAAGGGCCTGTCCCCAGAATCAGGAAGATTAGTTTTGTATCCTGTAACCGGGGAAAGTCCCTTTCTCTTGTGTATTACCTATAGCTTAATTATTACTTTTTTTCACCATTTCCGCAACTGAAACAGTACGTTTTGCTTGATGTTTAACAGCTGCCTGAACGTCTTCGATCATCTTTCCTTCCTGATCAACAGTTACACTTGTACCATATGGATTTCCACCAGCTCCAAATGTTACTGGATCTGTATATCCTGGAGCTGCCACAATTGCTCCCCAGTGATACATTGTTGTGTAAAGGGATAGGATTGTTGCTTCTTGTCCACCATGTGGGTTTTGCGCTGAAGCCATCGCACTTACTACCTTATTCACAAGCTTTCCATTAAACCAAAGTCCACCTGTTGTGTCTAAGAATGCTTTCATTTGAGCTGGCATATTACCGAATCGAGTTGGTACACTGAAAATAATAGCATCTGCCCACTCTAGATCTTCTAATTTAACCTCTGGTACATTTATTGTTGCTTCATTATGTGCTTTCCATGCAGGATTTGAATCAATCGCTGATTGTGGAGCTGTTTCTGGTACTTTTAAAACTTTTACTTCAGCGCCAACTTCTTTCGCGCCTTCCTCTGCCCATTGAGCTAATTGATAGTTTGTACCTGAAGAACTATAGTAAATAACCGCTAATTTCACATTTGACATTTTTTCCGTCTCCTCCTTCGAATCTTTTTTAAATAATTTTGATAAAAAACTCATGTTACCCTCACCTTACTTTTAAAGTTGTCTCTATTAGCAACAGCTAATAAAAACTGGTCATACTAAATTATACCCATTAAATATAGTATTGAACCATTTATCTTTAATTAGTTTATTCTTAATTAATTTATTCTTAATTCAAGATAAATTATATAAAAATGTTTTTTGATTGTCAAATAAAAGATTCTATTTTCCATCAAATTTTTTAATCAACTTTTTTTGATAAAGAGTGTTGACATATGAAAATAATGGATTTATATTTATTACATCAAGAAAAATTGATTAATTAACCACCATCTAATCTTAAGACTAATGATTCACCACATTTTATTAATCGATTTTTTTTGATTTATATATCAGAAAAAATTGTTTTAGGAGGAAATGACATGTTTAATGATTATGAAATTTTTTACCTATCCAAAATTAAAAGAGAAGAAATGGTAAAGGTAACAAAACTACATTTAGATACAAAACAAAATAATAAAAACAACTGGCTTGCAAAAATAGGTAAAAAACCAATTAAAGCAATATGCTGTGAACCAGCCTGTTGTTAAAAGTCGATTGTCAACGATGTTAGTTATTGCCATTGAGTTAACTAGTTTATTTCTAATCATCTCCTTCTTTATTAACTTATTAAATGGTTATATTCCATCTGAAAAAAATTGAGGAAAAACTTACTGGTAAAACAATTTATCTCTATATTAGATCTTATTCACGGTTATCACACCTTTTTGTTCTTGCTCCACGATTTCTGTTAGCTTAAATATGTTAAAAAAGAAAATGCCCTTTGGAATTATGATGGTTTTTTATTTGCATCCTCAGTTTTAAAATACAGAACAAAAAATGCTGTTAGAAGCACAATCAAATAGATAAACTTGTGTTAGATTATTAATAAAGCAAATGCTCCGGAGTTGATTTTGTGTTTATAACCCTTTTGTTATTTTTACTCGCCGGCTTAGCCGAAATAGGTGGTGGTTACCTTATCTGGTTATGGTTACGAGAAGGTAAACCATTCTATTTTGGGCTTACTGGTGGTATTGCTTTAGTTTTATACGGAATGATTGCGACTCTGCAAAGCTTCCCAACGTTTGGTCGTGTATATGCTGCATATGGTGGAATATTTATCATTCTTTCGGTTCTGTGGGGGTGGGGAGTCAATAAACAAACCCCAGATAGATACGATTGGATCGGTGCAGTAATTTGCCTGATTGGAGTCTCAGTTATGTTACTGCCATCTAGACAATAAGCTATGCAAAATAGTGAAAATGCATAATAAAACAAAAGGAATCGCAACTGATGCTAGTTACGATTCCTTGTTTTCGTTAATTTTGTTGCTTTAAATTAGTCTCGGGTTGGTTAATTGATGCTCCAATCAACCTAATCAGTTTTTTACAAAGAACATCTTCTAACAGCAATTTCTTAGACAAGAACCATTAACAACAATTACTTGCACCTAGTAATACTAATCCTACACCTTCTGGGCTTTCTTCTTTGTCTAAAGTTATATCATCCGTTCCTGTCATTTGTGAATCGATCGCAACTTTAATCCCATTAATTGTTGAAACCGTATCTGATTCAATTGGTTCATCTAATGAAATCGTAAATTGCGGTCCACAACAACCTGCAACAGAGGTTAGTCTAATCCCGCCTGCACCTTTTTCATTTAAAAAGTTCTCCAACAGTTCTTTTGCCCCATCTGTTATTTTCATTGTTTTTCCTCCTTTTATTCCTAGGCATTTGGATAGATTCTTTTTAATGCTTCTTTCATCTCAGGCTTCACTTTAATTTTTGGTCGTGCAGTTTTTGCGATTTCTTCTGCTTCTTCAATGGTTTTAGCTTGTCCTAGAGCTAAAAGCGTACCAATGGCTACAGTACCTGTGCGGTTACTTCCTCCCTGACAATGAAAATATACTTTTTTTCCTTCATTGTATGAATGAACGACATGCTCAATCGATTTTTTCACAGATTCATCTTGTAGATCTGCATCATCAACAATTGGGCTGTGCACACGATTGTATGGTAATTCCTCTTTAGGTGCCTCAGCTCTTAAGTCAAATGCGATATCTACTTTTTCGTTCTCCATCACGTCATGGATGTCGTCTGCTCCACCTATATAAATACGATTTTTCACTAACTCATGATAGTTTTTGGTTGTCATCTCAATATACCTCCAGTTATTTTTCTATTCGTTTGCTACATTTTCACGTAGTCTATAATCTCGTCATACCCAATCTTTTCTTCGCTGATCCATGGGATGATGGCGGTATGAATGGCCAAGTCTTCTTTAACCTTTTTAATCCATTTCATCTCAGAGCTAGCTCTTCCCTTTAACACAGGATCTTTGGTTTTTGTTGCGTACATACTTTGATTGATGAGCCACCACTCCGGCTTAATATCCGCACGTTGTAAATCCTTTTGGAGCCTTTCAGCTTCTAAAACTGGGGTTGTTTCTGCTAACGTAACAATAACCACACTTGTTTCATCCTGGTTTTTTAACCTTGGAAGTAATTTAGTCACACTTTCAGGAACTTCACCAGTAGAACGAGCAAGCTCTTTATGATAATTTTGTGCTGAATCTAACAACAATAAAGTGTGCCCTGTTGGCGCTGTATCAATTACAACAATCTCTTGTTCTGATTTTGCCACAACCTCTGCAAATGCCCGAAAAACTGCAATTTCTTCTGTACAAGGAGAGCTTAAATCTTCTTGTAAGTAAACAAGGCCTTCTTCATCAAGTTCTTTACTTGCTTTTAAAAGAACTTCATCCTTGTATTTTTCAACCTCTTTATTCGGATCAATGGCACTGATTGTTAAGCGATAATTTTGACTATCATTTTCAAACATGTTTTGTATATGAGAAGCAGGGTCAGTTGTTGTTAAGTGGACTTTATGTCCTTTTTCAACTAACCCAACGGCAATGGCTGATGCAACAGTTGTTTTCCCTACTCCGCCTTTGCCCATTGTGAAAATGATTCTCTTATTTGTGTTTGAAAGATCGTCAATCACATCATGCAATTTATTCATAGAAACGTTACCTTCTACTGAATTTACTTCAATAGACTGTGCTGAAAAAGTCTGCTTGAATAAATAACGGAGATTTTGAATGCCGGTTAGCGAATAAGATACAAATGGTAACGTATAGATTGATAGTTGTTGTAATTCATTTGGAATCTGATTTAAAGCATGTTGCTGACGATGATAAAATGCAGAAGATACTTCATCATCCATCACATGTTCTTGTAGAACACCATTTATAATAAGTAGTTGATTTTGAATTCCAATGCCTTTTAATTCGACTGATGCTCGATTTGCTTCATTCATTGATGAAACTTCAGGTCTCGAAACCAAACATAAAGTCGTTTTCTCTGGATCTGATAATACATCAACTGTCTTTGAATATAAATCTTTCTTTTCTCTTAAACCAGATAAGGGTCCTAAACATGAAGCTCCGTGAGTACTTTCTTCTAGAAAACCAGTCCATGCTGTTGGTAGTCGTAGAAGTCTTAATGTATGTCCAGTAGGCGCTGTGTCAAAAATAATGTGATCATACTCGTTCACAGTTGACACGTCCGCTAACAAGCTTGTGAACTCATCAAATGCTGCTATTTCCACCGTACAAGCACCGGCCAGTTGCTCTTCCATCGTGGCAACTACAGCTTCAGGTAATTTATCACGATAAGGTCCTACTACTTTTTCTCGATAGTTTTTCGCCGCCTCCTCTGGATCTAAATTACACGCGTAAAGATTCGTTATGCTTGGAATGGAAATCGGTGTATTTGTTAATTCTATTTCTAATACATCCTGTAAGTTTGAAGCTGGATCTGTACTAACAAGTAATACTTTTTTTCCAGCATCAGCTAGTGCGACAGCTGTTGCACAAGCAGTTGAGGTTTTTCCGACTCCTCCTTTACCGGTGAAGAATAAAAATGGAGTATGAATATTCTTTTGATTAAAAGGCTGATTCACCCTATCCCTCCTTCTCCTTGTATTACAGTTGCTTTAAGTCAATTGATAATTTCACTTTAGGTTTTTGTTTTAATTCTTCTGGCTTAATACCTAACCATTCGGAGAGTTCTTCGTTTGTTGGATACTCTCCAATTTTTTCTACTTGGCCGTTAACAAGAGTAACAGGTAACACATTCGGTCCTTGTTCAGTAAGAATTTTTGTTATTTCACTATTCTCAACAAAAGCATTAGGCTCACTCGTAAGATTGAATCGCTTGATGTCAAAGCCTTTTTGTCCAATTGAATAGACTGCTGAGGCTACTCGCGTTAACTCAGGATCTACACCAGGTCCACATACACCAGTTGAACAACACATAGCTGGATCAAATATTTCAATTTTCATATATTTGTCTCCTTCATTAAAGTATAATGAATTACTTATACATTGCTTAAACGAAAAGCCGAGAGAAAAAATCTCACGGCTTTTCATTTTTTATTTTACTCTCCAGTTTTTGCGAAACGTTCTATTCTTTCGCCAATTTCGTCACGTACACGTCCAAAGAATGCCCATTTTTCTTCTTCTGTTCCTTCTGCTTTTGCTGGGTCATCAAATCCCCAGTGTACACGTTTGATGTGCGTAGGTGTTACAGGACAGTTGTCTGCTGCATGACCACAAAGTGTTACGATTAAATCCGCATTATTTAAAATTTCTGGATCAATCACATCAGATGTTTGATTGGAGATATCGATTCCAACCTCTTTCATAGCTTTTACCGCATTAGGATTTAATCCGTGTGCTTCCAAACCTGCACTTTTCACTTCCCACTCGTCACCTAAATGTTTTTTCGCCCAACCCTCTGCCATTTGGCTTCTGCAAGAGTTTCCAGTACATAAGAAATAGATCGTTTTTTTAGACATATTAGTTGCTCCTTTTAAAATAGATTAATGAATGATTAGTAACCAAATATATAAACCAACAAGAGTAATAAACAATGTTGGAATGGTTAAAATAATACCTGTTTTAAAATAGGTTCCCCAAGATATTTTCACACCTTTTAGAGATAAGACATGAAGCCACAATAGTGTCGCTAAAGAACCAATTGGTGTGATTTTAGGTCCTAAATCAGAGCCAATTACATTGGCATAAATAAGAGCTTCTCTAATAACTCCTGTTGTATTTGTATCAGAGATAGCAAGTGCATCAATCATAACGGTTGGCATGTTATTCATCACAGATGATAGGATCGCTGCAATAAAGCCCATTCCAACAGTTGCAGCAAACAATCCTTGGTCTGCAGTTACTTGAATTAAGTCTGCTAACACATTTGTTAAGCCTACATTTCGTAAGCTGTAAACAACTACATACATCCCGATTGAGAAAAACACAATTGCCCAAGGTGCCCCTTTTACAACTGTTCTTGTGTTAACAGCAGGACTTCTTTTAGCCATGAATAAAAAGAAGATCGCTACAATTCCTGCAATGATTGATACAGGTATTCCGATAAATTCACTCGCAAAATATCCAACAAGTAATATCCCCAAAACTAACCAAGATATTTTGAACATCTTTTCATCGCGGATTGCTTCAACAGGTTTTTTCAATTGTGAGAGGTCATAGTTACTTGGAATACTTTTACGGAAAAAGAGATATAAGACCAAAATACTAGCACCTAATGAGAAAAAGTTTGGAATGATCATCCGTGATGCAAACTCTACAAATCCAATACCAAAATAGTCAGCAGAAACGATATTTACTAAGTTACTAACAACCAATGGCAGTGACGTGGTATCAGCGATAAATCCACTTGCGATAATAAACGGAAAGACCATTTTTTCACTAAAGTTTAAATTTCTGACCATAGCTAGAACAATCGGTGTTAGGATTAAGGCAGCGCCGTCGTTCGCAAAGAATGCTGCAACAATAGCACCTAGAACACTTACATATACAAACATTTTCATTCCGTTTCCTTTGGCTGCTCTAGCCATGTGTAAAGCTGACCACTCAAAAAAGCCAATTTCATCTAATATAAGAGAAATAATGATAATGGCAATAAAAGCTAAGGTGGCGTTCCAAACAATTGATGTTACATCAATAACATCATTAAAATCTACAACACCAACTACTAAAGCTAAAATAGCTCCACCACAGGCTGACCATCCAATAGAAAGCCCCTTCGGTTGCCATATAACTAATGTTAGTGTGAGTAAAAAGATCACTGATGCTAAAATTACTGAAGTCATTTGTTAAACCCTCCATTATTCACAGGAAATTCGTAATCCTTGTTCTTCTAATTCTTTGATTCGATAATCTTGACTCGGAAGGTGTTGGAGTAAGTGTTGAATAAGTGGATAAAAATCACTGTTTTTATTTAAAGAATAGATAATCCACTGCCCTCTCCTTGTTTCTTTTACAATTGCCACATCTTTTAATTTACGAAGGTGCTGACTTATAGCAGGCTGACTTGCTTTAAAAATTTCAACAAACTCACATACACAACAATCATTTGAATCCAACATTTTGACCATCGTTAATCGAGTTTTATCACCTAAAAGTTTTAGAATTGTCGCAGCTTTTTCTATCTCAACTGTTGTTTCCACCATGCAATACACCTCCAATAGATATCCACAAATTAATATATAATAATTTGCTTATATATTCAATCGGAAATAAACAATTTAATTCTCCTTTTTATAGTTTTACCATGCCTATATACTATCATGTATTCAAAACTTAGTTTGTAAGAAAAGCTCGACGCCCTGTACTTCGGGGCTAGGTATATTACTTTTTCACAAAAAGTAATCCTGCCGAGCTAGACACCCAACTAAATCAATAATTATATTCTTTCTTACTTTTCCAGGAAAAAAAACCTCCTTATCCTGATACTTTGGTTAGTAAACCAAAATATATCAGAATAAGGAGGTGTTTATTATCAAACTAAATCTTATGTTTCATACATTTGCTACAAATATCTTCTTGAAACACTTTTCCCTTCATATGAAAATAATACGGCTTTGCCTTCTAACACACTTTCCATATGAACTGGTCGACCCCATAATTGATAAATATACGGCAGAACTTTCTCTAGATATTTTAAATCAAGCTCAATATCTTCAAACCAATGTTTTAAATACAATTCATTATTTTTTAGGTAGTCCCCATCATTAACTGTAATATATGGGAAACCACCGTTCACCCTCATGCTAACAAGTTGATCGCGAACAGATTCCCAGCCCTTATCGACAATTTTGTAGTCGCGTCCTTGCTTTTGGAATAAATACATATCCTCTCGCATGACAAGGTCTTTTGTTAAGTAATTTCTAATAAAGGAGATATCTGACTCCACTTCACGAACTTCGAACATTTTTTCACGACCGGATCCTGGCTTTGCTCCAAACATTTTCATCTCTTCAGTTGGGTTATTGTATCTCTCTTCTATGTCTTCAAAAATTTTGAGCCCTAAATAATATGGGT
>JAPSLU010000007.1 GCA_031180405.1 Bacillus sp. (in: firmicutes)
TCCCCCGAAAACCGATAGAAATCTGCTACACCCAGGGAATCACAAAACGTGAGACCAACCCTCAATCCCTATATTTATATACCACACTACACGAAACGGGACGAGAAACCTGTCCCCTTGTCCCTAAGACGATGTCCTTTCCTTTCTCCTGGTCATAGGCTGTGAAGCTCACAACTTTTTCACCAGAGTTTATGAATAGTTCCACAGAATGAAGATCAAGGAAAAACTCGAGCAGAATGTTGACTTGGCTGCTTGTTGAAAGCTCTTCTACCTTTATTAACCCTTGATTCCCGTAATCAGATGAAATTGATAGAGAGTTATTTTCCACATCTACTTGAACAGTTGTCGATTTTGTTTCATTTTTGTTAAGTATGATCTCAAATTTCCCACTTGTATTAGGTACTTTCACTTTCAAATAGCCAGTAGATTTCCCTGCAATTGTTACTTCTTCCCCTTCACCAAACTGAACATTATCATAGGTAACCTCAGAGGAGAAATAGCTTTCTTGATCAATAAGGGGCCGTTGTATGAGTTGACCGTCCTTAATACTGAGCTTTCTTGGTAATGACATCATTCCATTAAACCCATATTCCTTCGGTGGAGTTGTTTCATGCCAACGGTGCATCCAACCGATTAATAATCGCTCCCCATCCTTTCCCTCTGTCGATTGTGGTGCATAGAAGGTTTGGCCGTAATCTAGTAACCCCTTATTTTCTGAAGTAAAAGTCCCTCTTTCAAAGTCCATTTGCCCAATTACATATGCTGTCTTATTTTGAATTTCTTCTGCAAATTCAGGATCACATGGCATTTCTGAAAATAAGAGCACATCCTTCCCATCAATTCTGAACAAATCCGGGCATTCTAATAAGGTGTTTTCCTCAAATTTAGATTGATAGATTGAAGAATGGAACGTCCATTCTAATAAATCCTTTGATTTAAACATAATGTTTTCTCCGCGCCTTTGAGCATTTCTTACAGATAATACACAGTAATAAACACCATCAACCTCCATTACCTTTGGATCTCTAAAATCACAGATAAGATAATCCTCTGGTAACTGTTTTTCGCTAATAACAGGGTTTAACTTATATTTTTCAAAATTCACCCCGTCTTCTGAGAATGCAATACATTGACGTTCAGCAATTTCCGGCTCATCTCTGTCATAGCCCATGTTTGGATCTATATGACCTGTGTACATTAAATAAAGCTTGCCATCCTTTTCAATCGCACTTCCTGAAAAGCAACCATTCGCATCATAGGCTTTGTCATTTGCCATCGCAACAGGAAGGTGCTCCCAGTTAACAAAATCCTCTGTTGTCGCATGTCCCCAGTGCATATCGCTCCAAACGATATCATACGGGTTATATTGATAGAACAGATGGTATTTTCCTTGATAATACGTAAATCCATTCGGATCGTTCATCCACCCAATTTCAGGGGAGAAATGATAAATTGGTCTGTTTGATGCTTTATGTTTGTTTTGCTGAATATAGTCATTTGCTTTTTGTAATCGATTCATTTTGCACCTCGTTTATTTAATTCCACTCTGCATGGAGCCTTCAACAATGTATTTTTGGAAAATGATATAGAGCACAACGATCGGAATGGTGACAATCGTTAAGGCCGCCATAACATGACTTGTGTAAATATTATACGTATCACTGAAAATTGCATTTAATGCAACCTGAATCGGCATTAGGTCTGCATTTGAAAGCGCCATGACCGGCCATAAGAAGTCATTCCAGGATGCTAGGAAGGTTAAAATTCCCACAGTGATATACATGTTCAAGCTCGATGGAATAACAATTCGGAAAAAGCAGCCCATTTCACTTAGTCCATCAATTTTCCCTGATTCAATTAACTCACCTGGAAATGATAGAAAGTGCTGTCTGAACAAGAAAATATTCATGACATTGATGATAAAGGGCATCAAATAACCTGGCACTGTGTTAATTAAGCCCATTTCATTCACAACTAAAAATAACGGAAGAATTGTCGCCTCAATTGGAACAATCATTAATGCGATAATAAAAATGAGTATGCCGTCTTTAAACGGAAATTGAAATCTTGCTAGGGCATATCCCGCTAACGAGTTAATTGTTAACCCAAAAACAACAGTTACTGAGGCGTAAATCAGACTATTGCCGACATTTTTGAAAATATTATAAAAGCCTAGTAACTCTGTATAGGACTTTAACGATAAATCTGAGAATCTCGGAATGATTGCATAGATTGACCCAATATCTCTGTAAATCACTTCATCAATTTTAAAAGAAGACAGAATCATCCATAGAAGAGGAACTAAAAACTGTAATGCAACAACAGATGCTAGTAAGTAAAACAAGATTTTCTTCACCTTCTTCATGCCGTCCGCTCCTCTCTAAATAATTTTTTAATCACAATTGACACAACTACTAAGAAAACAGTAAATACAAGGGTGATCGCACTCGCATATCCGATGTTTCGATGTCTAAATCCATATTCATAGATGTATTGCAAAGTCGTCATCGTGGAGTAATCCGGTCCGCCACCAGTCATAACCATTGGTTGAACAATTAACTTAAATGCCTGAATCGTAGTGGTGATGACTAAAAACATCAGGATTGGTTTTAATGAAGGAATCGTAATAAATAAGAACTTTTGAAACCCATTCGCTCCATCAATATCTGCTGCTTCATATAAACTGTTATCAATATTTTTTAATCCCGCTAAGAAAATCATCATTTGATAACCACACCCTGACCATGCGGAAATCGCCACAATTGTGTACATCGCTTGATCAGCACTAGATAGGAATGGTTGTTTCGCAATTCCTATACTCGCTAATATTTCATTGATCAGTCCAGATGTCGGGTTTAACATAACAGTCCAAAGAATAGATATGACAACGAGTGACAACACCGCTGGTGAAAAGTATGCTGTCCGGAAAAAGCCAACTCCCTTGATTTTTTTATTCACAATCAACGCTAGCCCAAGTGCCATCGCGAGTTGAAGTGGTACAACAAACACCACAAACTTAATGGTGTTCAAAAAGCTTTGAATGAGCACCTCATCTGTCAGCATTCGTTTGAAATTTTCTATACCGATAAATTGCTTATCATTCGGTTTTAATAAATAGTAATCTGTAAATCCGTACGTAAATGCTAGAACAATAGGTAAAACGATAAATAGAATGGAAAGCACCATTGCTGGTGTTAAAAATCCATAGGCAGAAACAACTTCACCTTTTTTATAATGCTCACTGTTTCGGTAATGTTCTGTTGTATTTCTCACTTTCACATAGTTTTTTACCGTTTTCATCACTTCACACCCTTTACACTTGGCTTTTAAATTGCAAAAGCCTCTCTTATAAGGGAAGAGGCGAGGTCAATACCCCACCCCCTCCTAACAAAATTATTTTTGATATTTTTTAAATTCTAAATCAATCTTCTTTACTGCATCATCTAAGTATTGCTTAATCGTTGCTTCATCCGTGACTTTATTTTGACCAATTTTCAAGATGACATCTTTTGCAAATGTTTCAGATAAGTATGGGTATCCAGGTGAAACAGGACGAGATTTATTTGTGTTTTCAACCTGATATTTTAAAACAGTCCAAGCTTCATTATGGTATGGATTGTCTGTATTTGTATCAATTGCACCAATTGAATTTACACGAGTTGGGATTGATCCATTTGCAAGATAATATTCTTCAGATGCTTCGTCATTGGTTAACCATTCCATAACCTCTACTACTTGCTTAATACGTTCTTCATCTTCTTCTTGTCCGTTTCTGACAAATGCCCAGCTTCCTGATGGAGTGTATAAACCATCATAGTCTTCACTCATTTTCGGATAACGAACAGTTTTAAATTTTAAGTTTGGATAGTTACTCGTTAATTCACTTACATACCAGAAACCGCTTACAGATAAAGCTGTTTTACCAGAATGGAATGCTTTTTCTGACTCAGATGCACTCGCAAGCTGTGGATCTGCAAACAATTGAGCATATTTTGTTAGTGCTTCTACACTCTTATCACTGTTTAATACACCATCAACTGTAATCCCATCTTCACCAACAATATTTGTATCGTTACCCCAAAGAAGTGGTGTAAAATAGTACGTTCCTGTTTCATATGCACCAGCTGTAATATCAGGTAATAATAAGCTTACAGCACTTTCATAGCCCTCAAATGCTGGATCGTCAGTTGTTTTTGCAAAATCATCAATCTTTCTTGCTAGCTCAACAAATTGGTCCCATGTCCAATCTTGATCAGATGTTGGAACTAGTGCCTTGACATCTTCAGGTAATGCATTGATCATATCCTCGTTATACATAATTGCTACACCGGAATCTGAATATCCCATTCCATAAAACTTGTCATCAACGGTTCCTTGATCGATGATTGCTTCCGTGAATCCCTCTTTAAATCCTTCACTCATATATCCATCTAACTCACCAAGAAGTCCTGAATCCACATATGCCGCGATATCTGGACCATCTAGCGTAAAAATATCCGGCATGTCATTTGCCGTAATGGCTGCATTTAATTTATCGATATACCCGGAACCCGCACCTGCACGAGTAATATTTTGAATTTCCACTTGAGGCTTATCTGGATGCTCTTCATTGTAGCTCTTTACACGATCAGCAAACATCTTCCCTTCAGGATGATCGGCAGCAGCTTGTGTCCAAATTACAATCTTGTCATCGCTACCACCTGTTTCATTCGAGCTACACGCTACTAACGAAAGAGATAAAACTAACATTGAAACAAACAAAATTAATTTTTTCATACTTTCATAGACCCCCTAGTCTGAATAATTGGTGAAAACGTATTCACGCTTTCTGATTTTTATGTTACGATAGACAAAAATAAATGTCAACACGTTTTTATAAGCGTTTTCAAACGTGTTTATTCTAGCCGTTCTATTAAATTTACGGTTACCTAAACTATGATATAATTACTTTATACCATCCAAAACAATAACTTAATACCAAGAATAATATTCATATATTAGAATACGTATTCAAACGGAGGAGTAACTTATGAGTAAACTCACTATGAAAGAAATCGCCAAACTTGCAAACGTTTCCCAATCAACTGTTTCACGAGTAATTAACGGAAATAAAGGAGTCAATGAAGATGCCATGAAACGTGTTCTTCAAGTCATTGAAGAAAGTGGTTATGTACCTAACAAAGCAGCTCAAACCTTAAAAAAGAGCCAATCAAAAATTATCGGGGTTTGCTTAACAGAGACGTACAATCCCTATTTCGTAGAATTGATTGATGCACTAGAATCAGAAGCCCGCAAAAACGGCTATAGCATTCTACTGCACAATTCAAAACACAATCCAATTATCGAATGGGAAAGCATCCAAAACTTTATTGCCCGCCAGGTAGACGGTATGATTCTCGTCCCTACAGGTGAATACAATATTCAAAGAATAAGTAAGCTTGCGATCCCTTCTGTTGTCATGACACAAAACCGAAAGCCCCTTGACAGTGTAGGCCTTGACCATATGAAAGCAGGAAAAATGGTTGGAGAAAAATTTATCCATGCAGGTCATCGAAAATTTGGATTTGTCGGAACAATACCCGATGATAAATTTCTAGGTTACAAAAGCGCCTTGTACGAAAACGGTTTCGAATTTGACGAGAAACATTATATCCAGCTTGAAGAAACCTCAACGAATAACTTTTTAATGCGAAGAGATATTGAGAACTATTTAAACTCTGTCAAATCACTTGATTTCACCTGTTTGTTTACAGCTAATGATATTATGGCGCTAGAATTTATGAAGGCAGCAAAAGAAAGGAATATCAGAATTCCTGAAGATATAAGCGTGATCGGATTCGATGATACGTACCTTGCAAAAATCATGGGCATTTCCAGTATTCATCAGCCAATCGAAGAAATGGTGAATACAACAATTGAAATACTATTAAACAGAATGGAAAATGAGGTTTCAACGGAGGCTATACAAATTAAGTTGGATCCTACTTTGATTGAGCGGACTAGTTCTTAGAGGGTCGGAGGGACAGGTTCATCGTCCCTCCCTTCCAATCTAGAGTTAAATTAAAATAAGTATGTTCAAACTTGGGACAACTCACCTGTCCCCTTGTCCCTGCTTCCCTGTAAAGTAATTACCCAAGTATTCAGCCCATACTTTATGTCCAGATTTATTTGGTTGATTTGATGCTGTTACATACTCTTTTAGTTTTTTATTGTCTAGAGCAGGCCAGTTTTCCCAGTGGTCTATGTATGTGATGCTATTTTCTTTTGCGAAATTTTTAATTTCATCTACTTGCTTTGGGTAATATATGGCATTGTGGATTGGGTTTGAAGGCTGTAGGAGAACAGTAATTCCTTCATTTTCTGCTTCCCATGAATTTATGATCTTTTGAATATAACCTGTACGATTTTGCATGGAGACTTTTTCATTATTATCACGAATCATGAACGGCTCAAATAGGGCAATGTCTGGATTTAGCTCATTTACCTTTTTATATGATTTTGTTCTAATCACATCTACAGTTGTTTTGTTCACTTCTGATAAGATTTCCACATTAAAGAGGTCTTTTCCGTAGGTTTCTGTTAAATGCTGCTTTAATAGATCTGGCCATGCCTCTTTTTCACTTGAAGAGCTCTCAGATCCGTATATCACCATATTTAATGTTTGTCCATTTTGGGATGCGTCTATGATTTTCTTTTGAAGTTCCTGTGGTAGATTACGAGTGTATGTAGAAAGATCCTGTTTATTTTCCTCTTTTTTAACCTGTTGTGTTGTTTTTTCCTCTATGGGTTCTGTATTTTTCTCCACTACTTGGTTTACGACTATGGAATCATCTTTTTTTACGATTTGTTGGGCTTGAGCCGAGAGTTTTTGATTCCAATGAATGTTTCCAGCAATGATCGCTCCAGCACTTATGGTGACGATAACGCCACATATCAGATTCTTCATGATATCCCCCAGTTTTTTTGTTATAGTGAAATCGATTTCTGGTATGTTTCACCTTTGCTCTCAAATCTATTTAATAGATTATTCATAAGCATACTACCATTATATGGGGTGACTCTATCATTGCCTATCATATTCGGTTGACAAATCCCGGGCGATCCTTACATTCCAACAAGATTTTGACGTCTTCACCCTTCTTTCGATATCAGTTTGTGACGATGAGACTCAGGGATTGTCTTATTTTTTACAATGCTTGGTGCAAATCTATGGAATATATTGACCCTTTAGTTGTCTACTAAACCATACCTTTCTCCCTGTATCAGAACAAGGGACCTCCCCCCTGATCATGCCCCTTTTGCCTTAAGATTGAGCAATAAAAGAGCCGAAGTATCAGTACTCCGGCTCTTTATCAAAAACTTATTCTTTTACAGCTTCTACTTCTGTTTCTACTTCTACTTCTGTTTCTACTTCTACTTCTGTAGTAGCTTCTGCATCAGCTTCTTCTGTTGGTTCTTCAGTTGTTGCTTCTTCCTCAACAGCTACTGCATGAACAGCAGCGTTCATATGTGCGTGAGATTTTGCTGTTTCACTTGCGTGTGCACTTGCTTGTGCTTCAGCTTTGTTTACAATAGATGGATTTACTTCTTCTGTTGTTTCTGTTGTTTCTTCTGCTACTGTTTCAGCTACTTCTGTTGTTTCCTCTACTTCTGTTTCAGCTGCTTCTGTTGTTTCTTCTACTTCTGTTTCAACTGCTTCTGTCGTTTCTTCTACTTCTGTTTCAGTTGCTTCTGTCGTTTCCTCTACTTCTGTTTCAATTGCTTCTGTTGTTTCTTCTACTTCTGTTTCAATTGCTTCTGTTGTTTCTTCTACTTCTGTTTCAATTGCTTCTGTTGTTTCTTCTGTTACTGTTGCCTCTGCTTCTGTTGTTGCCTCTGCTTCTGTTGTTGCCTCTGCTTCTGTTGTTTCTTCAGCAACTGCATGAACAGCCGAGTTTTCATTTGCATGTAGCTTAGCATTTTCACTCGCATGTTCATTTGCTTGTGATTTTACTTTATTGACTGCAGATTTATTTACTTTAACTTCTTCAATAACAGCTTCAGTTTGCTCTTCTTCTGTTACCTCAGGTTTTACATTAACTGTAGTAACAACTTTTGTTTTACCATGTACTGCAGCATTTGGTGCCGCGTTTTCTTTTGCTGTTGCACTAGCGTTCACACTTGCCTGAGCTTTCTTCTCTTTCAATTCTTTGTTTGAGTCTGAAGTTTTTTCAACTTTTACCGTTTTAACTGCTTTTGCATCTACTGGAGCAGCTGCTTCACTAATTTGTCCACCTACAAAAACACCTACTGATACGACTCCGGCTAACACCAATGATTTTACTACATTATTTTTAAATTTCATTTTATATGACTCTCCTTTTTGTTTTAAAATTTATTTACATTCATTTTTAAATAAAAGGAAAATCTTGTGGTGGTGGAGAAGGAGGTGCGTGATCCCATTGATTGCGTAACTCATACTGCCGAGAAACAAATGGCTGAATTCTCTTTAAACTCAAATACTTTTCCGATTCAAGTAAGAATTTATCAAAGATACTACTTGTATACGACCCATTTCCTGAACGATCCTTTGATGGTCCTTCTGATGCCTTTTGGTTCGTTAAAGAATGAATTTTCACCTTTGCATTAAAACCGTTATCCGGATTAGATGGAAGGTTCTTTTCTTCTTCAACTTCAGGCTGCTCATACGCATCTTCAGCTTCTTTCATGGGTTTTACAGTTTGATTAGCGTCTGATCTATCAAGGATTTTAGGAGTTGTCTTTTCGACATTTTTTCTTTTACTAACAGGCTTCGCAGATTTTTCGGAAGCTTTTACATCTTTCTTCGAAGCCTCTTTTGACGTCTCCATCTGCTTTTCACTTGTTTGTGTATTTTCCTTATTTTGACCAGAGACTGATTTCTTTACTGTTTGTTTCACCTTTTTTTCAGTAGTATGTATAACTTTTAAAGCCCTTTTACTTTTTTCCTTACCTTCTTCGGTTGCTTGCTGAGCCTTTTCATTTGCTATCTGTGGCAGCGGTTTTTTTTCCTTTTGCCCAGCTTTTTCACTTGCCTGAGCAGGAAAAACTCTAGACTTCTCGACCACTTTCTTTATAGACTGCTTCGGCTCTTGTTTTTTCGAATTTTCATCAGAGGAAGCATTAGAGGTTGAATCCAGGTCCTTCACCGCTTCAACAATTTCTTTTGATTCACTAGGCTTCTCAGCTTTATCAGGCTTTTCAGCGAATGCATCGAAAGGAAAAAATAACCCTGCACAAACGATAGAACCACTTAAAAGTAAGCTCCGTAATTTCATCATTTCACCACCTTTCTTTGAAAAAATGATTACAGATATAGTATTTCAACAAAATTCAGCATTTTTTGTCCGTTGTAATTTTTTTATTTAAAGGCTCTTTTCTGAAAGCTTGTTGCTAATTGTTCTAATTAAATGGAAGAAAACGTTATTTATAGCATATAAGGTACTATTTTAATAAAAAAAGAGGCTACTAGACTTGATACATACAGAGCGGTCTCTTCAAGTTACCTAATTGCAACAAAGTGTACGAAAAAAGTCTTATTAAAAAAAGAGGGCCGGAGGGACATGTTCATCGTCTCTCTGACCTTAAACTAGGGTTAAATGTTTATGTATGTATGTCCAATTTTTTACTTTATCATAATTGGGTCAACTCACCTGTCCCCTTGTCCCATGTCCAATAATTGAAATGACAGGCTACTAATAATCTTTAAAGTTTAGTGTTACAGTTTTCAATTCAAGCATTTATGTATCCTCATAATCTTATTTTCATCCTTTAAGATACTTGCATTGAACTGAGTTGAACGAGCTTTTCCTCATGATATTCATATTTATTCCGTAACTTAGCTTTTAATTTATAATCAAGACAACTTTCAATTAACTCTTCATGATAGTTCCTTCTAACATAATGCCACGCATAAAGCATTTTAGATATTAAAGACATAAATGACCGCCTCCACAATCTTAGTTAATGGATAGTATACCTTTAAGTAAGCGCATACAGAAAGAGCCATACTATTCATTCTTATATAGGATGTTTATCCCAAAGTAACCGGTTAAGGATCCTGATAATACAGGATTCTAAGCATGCCTTAATGGGTCTTAGTAATCATCGGATAAATGAGTCAATTGTCAATATCGCCCATACTCTCTTTATTTTACAAAAATAACAATCTCCGACAATAAACATGGTAGAATATTGACATAAATAACAGCAGAGGTGAAGATACATGTCGATATATGATGACATTCAAAAGATAAAAGAAATACTACAAGAAGAGCAAAAGGGATCTTTAAGAATTGCGCTATTTGGGCAACCTGGTTCTGGAAAATCTTCATTGATTAATAAATTAATAGGGAAAAATGTTGCGAAAACAGGTGCGTCTACAGATGTTACGGTAGATGCTAACTTTTATGAGCATGATGAATTGCTTTTTGTGGATTTACCTGGATATGGAACGTCTAAATTTCCTCCTAACCAATGGATGAATGAATTTACACCTGAACAATTCGACTTATTCCTATGTGTTTTTTCAGGGAAGTTTCACGAAGACGATACGACATTCTTTAGGGAACTTCGTGAAAAAAATCGTGTCTGCTTGTTTGTACGCAATATGCATGATCAGCTTTGGGATCCTGATAAATCAACAGAACAAATTGAGAAAGAGATCATAGAAGATGTTCGGCAACAAGTCGGTTCATCTGTTCCTGTTTACTTCACAAGCTGCCGTTCAGGTTATGGATTTGATTCTTTACAGGAAGCAATTCAAGGATCATTAGACCCTGCACAAAGTGATAAATATGCTCGTAGCGCAAAGGCTTACAGCTCTAAGCACATACAACGCAAAAAGGAACAATGCAAAAAGCTTGTCTACCGTTATGCTGGAATTGCAGCTGCAAATGGCCTAAACCCTATTCCAGGCGTAGACATAAGTGTTGATGTTGGAATTATGCTAAAGCTTTTCAAAGAATTAAGAGAATCGTATGGTATTGAGGAATCTAAAATCCGCAATCTTGGTCCTGCATTGCTTCCAATTGCAAATCGTGTCATTGAATATGCAACAAAAGAAGGCGCCATTATCATTCTAAAAAGATACGCAACGAATGTAGCAGTGAAGAATACAGCAAAATTTGTACCCTTCGTTGGACAAGCAATCGCTGCAACCGCTGCTTACGCAATGACAGTTGCTGCAGGATTATCATATCTCGATGATGTCCACATGTTGGCTGAGGAAATCATCAATACAGAATTAGCAAAGGAAAAGACTCACAGTTAATGCTTTGGAAGCTAGGATCTTCATTAGTAACAAAGCATTTCGCCAAAGTAGCCGTAGATTATTATCATCAAAAATATACTATACTTGAGCGAAATTTCCTGCGCCTTTCGGACATTCTTATGGAAAATAACGAACCAACAGTAGCCATATTCGGTCAGCCTGGTGCAGGAAAATCAACATTACTTCACACACTGACAGAAGGGAAATGTAACCCTAAGCCCTTCATTAGTCAAAAAACAGATGCAACAGATTGGTCAACAAATCCAGAAGTGACACTGATGCACTCCTATACAAATAATGGTAAGCTTACGCATTTTATCGATACACCTGGTTACGGAACAGCCAAGCACCCTTTATGTAGCTATGATCATTTTCCTTATGATGAGATGACAAAGATTGTCTTTGTCATCAGGGGCAAAGTGCAACAAGCTGATGAAGAAATGTTTTCTCAGCTCATCATGAGGGGACTTTCTGAAAAAATACTTTTAGTTCGATCACTCTCAGAAGATTTAGCTGCAGATGATAGAATAAAAGTAAAAGTAGATTTGAACAGAAACATACGATATAAACATGTACATATTCCGCTTATTTTTACTAGCAGTCGAACAGGTGAAGGGATTTCATCTATTCGAGAGTGGTTGTGGGGATAGTATTTATCCCTCAACCTTTTCATGCATATACATTGACTTGTCTTCTATATACTCACAATAGTAAGTTGCACCCTATCAACCTCTTCATATCTAACTATCTATCCACCCTTCGTCAAATTTTAGGTGGCGACTCTGGTTGACCCGGAATAAATAAGCGGGTCAGGGGACCTGTCCCCTTGTCCCGCTTTACATTCCCTTATTATATGCCTCTTGACCTAATCTTATCGCTCCGATTAGCCCGGCTTTGTCACCTAGTTTAGGCAAGACGATATAACGATCAATATTACCTTCGGCTAATTCTCCAACAGGAACATATCCATTTAGTAGTTTACGTACATTTTCTCGTACGAGAGGTAATAATTGTTCTTGTTTCATTACTCCTCCGCCACATACGATTTTTTTTGGTGATAAAGTAAGAATATAATTCATTATTCCCTGTGCAAGGTAATACGCTTCTAATTCCCATACTTCTTTATGATTAGATAGGTCTTCCGCTTTTTTATTCCATCTTTTTTCGATGGCCGGACCTGCTGCCATTCCTTCCAAACAGTTTCCATGATAAGGACAGAATCCTTCAAATTGATCTTCAGGATGACAACGGACTAAGATATGGCCCATTTCCGGGTGTGTCATACCCTCCACTATCTTTCCATTATTGATTGCTCCTGCACCAATTCCTGTCCCAACCGTTATATATAAACAGCTATCCAATCCTTTTGCAGCACCCCATGTTACTTCGGCTAATGCTGCAGCGGTAACATCTGTGTGAAACCCAACTGGAACGGGAAAATGCTTTTGGATTTCTCCAACAATATGATAGTTTTTCCATCTTGTTTTAGGCGTTTCGGTTATATAACCATAGGTCTTACTCTCTTTATTGATATCAATCGGCCCGAATGAACCAATTCCAATCGCTTCAATTGATTTATCTTGAAAAAAAGAAATAACTTGTCCCATCGTTTCTTCAGGAACTGTCGTTGGAAATGTGACTTGGTCGATAATTTCCCCATGTTCATTGCCAACCCCACAGACAAATTTGGTTCCTCCAGCTTCAATTCCTCCAATTAGCAATTCCGTTCAACTCCGATCAAATTCACTGTTTTCATTTTTCATCATCTTTAATGTGAAAGCTCCTGCATATTTTCACAGTTCAGGTTCCTAGCAGCGTTTGTGCTAATCCACTATCTTGCAGAAAACAATATTACTATTTTTTAAGAATGATGAATAATTCCTTTTATCACCTTTAAGCTTTGATATTCCTTCATAATCTCTGGTAGCTCATCCATAGTAAACTGGTGACTTAATAAAGGTTTAATTTGAATTTTCTCTTGCTGAACTAACGAGATCGCAAGGTCATGAGTATGTGGATTAATAAATGACCCTTTTATCGTTAGCTCCTTTGAAAAAATGTCGAATGGCTGAACTTCAATTTTTGTATCTGGAGCTGACACACCAAACAATAACACCGTCCCGCCTTTTTTTGCCATGTTTACTGCTTGTGTCATACTTTCTTTTCGACCGACACACTCTATCACAACATCAAATCCATCTTTACCATCAAGCTCCTCGGGATTAACAGCTTCGGTTCCTCCTAGCTGGATCGCTAAACCATGCTTTGTCACATCAGGCTCACTTACGACGATTGGAGATGCCCCGTACATTTTCACTACTTGAAGCATCATTAAACCGATATATCCTCCCCCAATAATAAGCACAGATGCCCCTGGCCAAACCTTAATTTGGTTAAATCCATGGAGAACACAGCCGAGCGGCTCTATCATTGCCCCTTCTTCATAAGATAATTCAGCTGGTAGTGTGTAACACTTTGCTGCAGGAACAGCACAGTATTCACCCATTCCTCCGTTTCTTGTTACCCCAACAGCCTGCAGATTATCGCAAAGATGCGCTCGATTCCCTCTACAAAAATCACACTGACCACAATAAATATTAGGATCAATTGATACTCGATCCCCTACCGAAAATTGTGTTACTTGTTCACCTACTTGGACAACCTCACCAGATAATTCGTGACCTAGTACAATCGGAAACTGTACCTCTGCTGAGCCTGGTTGACCATGGTAAATATGTTGATCCGTTCCACAAATTCCACAAGCCTTAACCTTCACAATAACTTCATGATCTAATGGAGCAGGAACAGCCAGTTCCTGTATCTCCATTTTCATTTTTCCTGTTAAAACAGCTGCCTTCATTTTCTTCTCTCCTACTCTTTTGATTGCCGAAACCTTTAATTCATCCGAATTATCTTTTCATTTTCAAGATGACCGATTTGGATTCTCTTACTTTCACCTGGTACACTGAAGGAAATCTTCTCGGCTGGAATCTGTACCTTTATATTCTTGCAACATGGTCTGAAGTCCTGTTTCACGAGAATGCTCAATCTTATATTTCAACCTTCTACTGTGTATCCATTGAATAATTCATATACTCTTAACTATTCTTCAGGATGCCTGCATATCCCTCCATTAGTAATATTTCTTTTTGTGGTGATAGTGTTTGGAATTAGTGGTGATGATAAAGACCTTGTTTTCTATTTTCATGGATACGATGTTAGGAAATGATAATTATGCACCATTTAAAGTGAATGATATGGATATCAACTATGAAAAGCATTTACTGGAGATCAATTACCTGAAACATTTACCGTCTACGATAATAATCCTTTCACAGCTAAAACAAGTGAAAAGATACTCTTTCATTTCCCAAATATTAAAGGGTTTGATGATCTAATTAAAACCTTTAATGAAAATACCCAAACCTGCCTTATACGTAGGAAACAAAGGGTTTTCCTTTTTTGCTTAATCGCTTTTCACGTCAATAAAAAAAAGAATCTTTCATGTTGTAACATGCAAGACTCTCTTAGCTTTATTGCTATTAAACTAGTAAACACTTTCATCGTTCACACGGAAAATATTGTATCTTATCTTCTCCACAAAACATGCACTATATAAACATAGAAGTGGCGTTTTTCTCACAAACTCAAGACGATCCATCTTTTGTACAGGTGCTACTGTTTCTGTATTTTCAAAGATAACACTTCGCTTAGAAGATTCAGTGCAGCTGGCTGATGTGAGAGATAGAAAATCACAGGAGCTTTATCCAAATTAATGATATCGTTATTATCCTTTATTCAGACCTAATACTGCCCAGGCACCTTAGATACCTTTTACTCTAAAGGGTAATTCATGTTTATCAGCAGGCAAAGGCTTGCTAAAATAATAGCCCTGTCCTTCATCACATTGCTCTTCTTGGAGATAGGTTAGTTGTGTGTTATTTTCAATCCCTTCACCAATAACTCCCATTTTTAGTTTATGAGCCAAGGTAATTATTGTTGAAGTAATCGCCTTTCCGTTTAAGTCGCTATTAATGTCATTGATAAAGCTGCGATCAATTTTCACGCGATCAAACGAAAATTGCCTTAAATAGCTAAGTGATGTATAACCGGTACCAAAATCATCAATTGCAATGGAAACAGGTAATTTCTTCAACTTTGCCAAATTTTCCTTCAAATGTTCTGTGTCCTCCATTAAAATACTTTCTGTTACTTCGAGCTCAAGCCATTTTGATTCCAGCCCTGTTTCCTCCAAAATTTTCTTTAACATTTCAACAAAATTTTGGTGCTGGAGCTGAATGGTTGAAATGTTGACCGAAATCTTAAACGGTGGATGACCTTCATTTTGCCATTGTTTATTTTGAGAGCAGGCTGTCTGTAACACCCACTTCCCAATCAAGGCAATTTGCCCGCTTTCTTCAGAAATAGGGATGAATTGATCAGGTGATAAAAGGCCAAAATGAGGATGATTCCAACGAATTAACGCCTCCATCCCACTGAGTTCACCCGTCTTTAAATCGACAATCGGCTGATAATGAAGCACAAACTCATTATTTCTAATGGCAGACTTTAAATCCTTTTCAATCGTCAGTTTATAGGTTGTATTAAGATCTAATTCCTCAGAATAAACCGTATAATTATTTTTACCGAATTTCTTTGTATAGTACATGGCGGTATCCGCTTTTTTCACTAAGTCATTGTCACTTTCCTCTCCACCATTACCAAAAGCAATACCAATGCTTGCAGAAACAGTGACGGAATGTCCTAATATTTCAAACGGTTCACCTAATACTTTGTTAAGGCGTTTAGCCAGATTAATTGCTTCTTCTCTGCTTGTTTTAGCTAATAGAATCGCAAATTCATCACCAGCAAATCTTCCGATTGTATCTGTTTTACGGAGATTTTGTTTTAATCTTATGGAAACTGCCTTTAAAAATTCATCACCCAGATGGTGGCCTAAAGAATCATTAATAAATTTAAAACGATCGAGGTCTAAGAAGAGGACAGCCGTCTGGTACTTATTTTCAGCCGAGTATGCAACAACTTGCTGCAACCGATCCTCAAATAATCTTCGATTCGGCAGCTTTGTTAAGGGATCATAAAAAGCAAGCTCCTCGATTTGTTTACTATATTCAACCTTCTCCGTCATATCTTTGGCAATGCCGTAGGCTCCCACTGTTTTTCCATCAACGACCATTGGAAAATTAGTGACGTTCAGATGTCTTAGCTTTCCATCCTTACCCGTAATGGAGATATCATAGGTATGAGTAAACCCCTTTGTTGCTTTCTCAAAATGTTTTATCGCGATCGGTAAATCTTCAGAAAGAATAAGCGGAGTAAACGTCATCTCCATTAATTCACTAACCGAATAACCTGTTAAAGCCTCGCACCCCGGGTTTGCATTTGTGAACTTCCCCTCTAAATCCAGAGTGAAAATTGCGTCCGGATTATTAAAAAAGAGTGACTTAAAGCGATTCTCACTTTCTTTCAGTTTTAGACGAGCCGTTACTTCCTCTGTTACATCAATCACACTTCCCACAAAAGCAATGTTTCCATTTGTCATCACCTTTGAGGCGTGAATTTCTACATGAAGCAAACTGCCGTCTTTTCTGATCACTCTCAATCGATACCGGGAATTCTTTTCTTTCCCTTCTAGCCGCCTGTTCGTACTTTCTTTGTATAGAATTTGGTCATCAGGATGGATAAGTTGTTCAGGTGTACAGACCTGTGACATAAATTCATCTTCCTGGTAGCCAAAGAGTTGACATAATTGGCGGTTGATAAAGGTAAATCTTCCATCCTCAATAATATACATCCCTACAGAGGCCTCTTGGATCATGAAATGTAACATCTCACTACATAGCAATTCATGTAATTTCTTATTATTATGATCATTTATATGATTGTTCTTATTTTCGTCCAGGCGACTCATGTTGCTTTTCCTCCAAAATAATCTTTTTTTTATATATAAATAAGTAAATCTCCTCTATTAAACTAGAATAAGAGATCTGTTTACTAGCAGTTATATCAACATTTAAACCAACCTAAGGAAAAAAGATCTTCCATTATATAAAAATTCAGGTAATTACGATCAATTCTATAGGAAAATAAATGTTAAGGCAAAAGAGGAATATTGGGATCTATGTGGATGTTGATGTATCAGATTTACAAAACCTTAAACCTGTTCGTTCTACATCTTCGTCTTTTCTGTAACATTCTCGTTTTATGAGGATTTTAAAGGGTACTAATACGCAAAAAAAACGGATGAGTTTTTTATCATTTTAATTATTGTATCCTTTTCTAGTCCAATTGCAAAAGGAATAATGTAGGAAATTACTTGACCCCTGATCTTCCTGTCCATGTTTTATAAAAGGTTTATAATATCGGAGGTTGCTCACAATTAAAACGTTAGGTCTTCACCAGGTAAGGGGCATCCCCTCGAAAGGCAAACGTTAGGAATCAGTCTGAGGGCTAGAAATATTACTTTGTCGACACACACACGTAACCAGTTTTGGTTACGTTTTTTTATGTTGGTGTTACATTCATTATTTGTCTATATCAGAAACTTGTTGAAAAAATTTGGTAATATAAATAAAAATCTCAGTAAAGGCAAACCTATTGAAATAAGGAACGCAAAGTCAAGGTCCTAAAACACTGTTATGGAAACCGAGTACACAATTGGATGTAGAGATTAATATGTCTATACAATGCAGCCATAATGAACGTGTTTTTATGGAGGGATAAATAATGTTGGAGGA
Source organism: Bacillus sp. (in: firmicutes) (assembly GCA_031180405.1). GTDB lineage: Bacteria > Bacillota > Bacilli > Bacillales > Bacillaceae > Metabacillus. The sequence continues at coordinate 18,049 of JAPSLU010000007.1, forward strand.
AGCTTTTGCAAAGACTGTATTAGGGCAATTGACTGAACCGATAGCAGTCATCAAAGTAGAAGAAAATCAAAATTTATTCGTTTTTTATGTAAATGAGGCGCTTGTCAAAACAGGCCTTATTTACAAGGAGAACATCGGAAAAGGAATTAGTGATGTTTTCCCAGCAACGCTTGCACCAGAAATACTTCATTCATGTCGTAAAGTGCTTGAATTAAATCAGCTACATTACTATCAAACTACAATTGGCACATTAATATGTTCACCCATTTTTGAAAACGGCATATGTACGAGTTTGACCATTTTGTTCAATAGCTCTGAGAATACATTATTGCAAGTAAGTGAACAACGCTATAAGTCTTTAAGTGACCATAATCCCGATGCGGTGTTTTCCTTTAATCTTGAAGGTGCTTTTACCGGTGCAAATAAAAAGACAAGAAAAATATTAGGATATAGTGAAGAACAATTGCTTGGCTTATCCTTCGAACAGTTTCTACATCCAGACGATTTAGCCTCGGCGCAACATAATTTTCAACTTGCCGTTGATGGTGCCATCAAGTCGTCTGAATATCGGATATTACATAAGTCAGGAACCTACGTTAACTTGTCAGTAACTAACCTACCGATTTATGTAAATGGGCAGGTAGTAGGCGTTTATGGTATAGGAAAAGATATAACGGCTTTTAACCGAGTTCAGCGCGAACTGGAGGAAAGTGAGCAACGCTTTCGTTCTTTGTTTGACCATCATCCGGATGCGGTGTTTTCTTTTAATTTGAAGGGTGAAATTACAAGCTTTAACGAACGGACAAGTGCAATGTCAGGTTATCCAGCTGACGAATTGCTAGGCAAATCTATTTATAAGTTTTGTCACCCTGATGATATCGACATAGCTTTCCAAAACGTTAAGCAGGTTATAACTACGGGGGAAGGGAAGAGTTACGAAGTTAGAATTTTGCACCGGGAAACGGGCCATTACTTTGTTATGAATGTAACGAATTTGCCAATGACTGTTCATGGTGAGATTATTGGGCTCTATTCTATTGCTAAAGATGTAACCCCTTTGCGTGAGGCTGAACGTGAATTAAAAGAGAGTGAGCAACGTTATAAATCGTTGTTTGACTATAATCCTGATCTTGTCTTTACGCTAGATGAGCAGGGACGATTTCAAAGTTCCAACCATGCTGCTCTTGAAAAGTTAGGATATCAATTAGACGAAATAAAAGGAAAACCCTTCGAACAGTTCGTTCATCCTGATGATTTGGCCCATACGAAGGAAAGTTTTCAAGCAGCATTGCAAGGAGAGATTAGGCAATACCAGTTGCGTGCAATACGAAAAAATGAGGATTTCTATACAACATTTCGTATTACCAATATTCCAATAAATATCAATAATCGAATCGAAGGTGTTTTTGGAATCGCTAAAAATATAACCGAACTTGTTAGCGCACAGCAAGAGTTAGAGGAAAGTGAGGAACGTCACCGTAAATTGACCGATATTTCGCCTGAAGCCATTATCGTTCATCGTTTGGGCGTAATTGACTACGTGAACCAGGCTGCTGTTCAATGTTTACGGGCAAATACACGTGAAGATCTAATCGGAAAAGCAGTTGATAGCATTTTTGCTGAGGAATCCTTGAATACGGCTGCTATTTTAGAAAAGGAACTCCAGCAAACCGGTTCTGCAAATAAAGTGCGAGAGTTTCACTTACAACGGATGGATGGTTCAAAAGGTCATGCTGAAGTTGTTGGAACGCGTTTTTATACAAAGGGGCAATCATTGTCATTATTAATTGTTCGTGATATCACCGAGCGAAAAAAATCAGAACAATTAATTGAGTTTATGGCTTACCATGATTCGTTAACGAAACTTTCGAATCGAGAAAGTTTTCAAATGAAGGTGAAGGAGCATCTTAAACGAGAAGAGAACGGGGCGATGTTGTTTATAGATTTAGATCGATTTAAGATGATTAATGATACACTCGGACACCGAACCGGTGATTTACTACTTATTGAGGTAAGTAGAAGGTTAAAAGTATATGAGGAAGGGCTACTTTCAAGGCAAGGTGGAGATGAATTTACAATTTATTTCCCTAACTTTTGTAAAAAGCAAGCTAAGGAAAAGACTGAGGAAATTCTCGAAAGCTTATCAAAGCCTTACATCATTGAAGGTCAAGAGCTATTTATAACTCCGAGCGTGGGAATAAGCATTTTTCCTACGGATAGTCGAGACTATGATATGTTAATTCAGCAAGCCGATGTTGCATTATATGAATCGAAAGCTGTAGGAGGAAATACGTACACGTTTTATAGCGCTGCATCAAAAGAAGTTAATGAGAAAAAAATGACCATCAGTAATGATCTTCGCAAAGCTCTGCTTAAAGAAGAATTTTATTTGTGTTATCAACCGATATTTGACACGAGAACGCGTGAAATTGTCGGAGCTGAGGCTTTACTAAGGTGGAACCATCCCGTGCGTGGTTTTATTGCACCTGATGAATTTATCCCCATCGCTGAAGAAACAGGCTTAATTATTCCAATTGGAGAGTGGGTAATTCGCACAGCATGTCAACAAATGAAGCTGTGGTATGAAGAAGGGTTTAGTTTTCAAATTTCAGTAAATTTATCATTAAGACAGTTCATACAGCATAATTTAGTTGAGATGATTGAAAAGACTTTAAAACAAGTCAATTTACCCCCACATTTACTAAACCTTGAAGTAACGGAAAGTGTTCCACTTCTTGATGTTGAGGCATCAATTAAGAAGTTGAACGACTTAAAAACTCTTGGAATAACGATTTCACTTGATGATTTTGGCACCGGCTATTCTTCGTTGAATCATATCCGGTTACTGCCATTTGACTATTTGAAAATTGATCGCTCATTCGTTCAAAATATAGAAACGGATAATGTTAGTTCATCAATCGTTCAATCTGTAATTTCTCTTGCCCATATTATGGGGAAAAGAGTGGTCGCAGAAGGAGTCGAAACGGAACAACAATTATCATTGTTACATGGGACAATGTGTGATGAAGCCCAGGGCTACTATTTAAGCAAACCAGTTGAAGTTGAGTTATTTAATCAGCTCCTTAATAAGATAAAAAAGACAAAATGATTTAAGTGTTAAAAAAGAAAAAATTTAAAATTTGGGGCTCCAGGCAACTATGTCGAGAGAACGGTACCCTGGCAGCATAGAGGTCAGGGGTTCGAGCCCCATATGCTCTTTCAGGAAAACCCTTGAGTAAGGGTTTTTCTTATTTTCTAACAAGCCCGTCCCCATCAGCTTTAATAGTACATACCTAGTCACTTAATTTAAGAGTAGTCTGACTTAAAAATTAGGAATACATTAAACACTTAGCTAACATATCGACAACTCGGAAAATTACTACACCCTTTAAAAGCACCATACTTCCCCTTACGATCAACTAAGCTACCCCCGCATCTTGGACAGATATTTGCATTCGCCTTTTTCTTCTCTTCACTCAATGTAGTCTTAATTGTTTGAACATGCTCGCGTTTTTCCGTACGATTCGGTACCTTTAGCTGCTCGAGCTTCGTCACAAACTGGTTCACCAGAAAATGACTTAATCTCGGCTTTTGATGCATCAAAATAATTTTATTGACTCTCGGAATATAGGTAACAGTCGTTCTTGGATCATGTATCTCAATCTTCTTTAATGTTGCTCTCATACTAAACGCAATCACAGAATAAAAAACGGTCGCATCCTCAATCTGTAAATATTCTTTAATCGCTTTTAAGTGACCATAATTTTGAAAAATAGGATTATAAAATTTCTCCTTACGTTGGTATATTACTTGTGTCCAATACTTACTTTTTTCAGAGCCATATATCCAGCCTTTATAATTTTTTGTTTCAACAACAAATATCCCATACCTTGAAACAATTAGATGATCAATTTGCGTTGTTTTTCCATTAGCTGTTGGAACATATAAATCATGAAAAACTCGGTATTCCTTAGGATTTAGCTTGCTTAAAAACAAAGCAACAGACTTCTCTCCTAAAATACCTTTTACTTTAGGTAAACTAAAAATGAATGCAATAACGATCATTATGATAAAAAATTCCATATTCCACCTCCTTACCAATTATACAAATAATGGTTAATTTCGACCAGCTTCTCGGATATTCCTTAATAACTAGAATCAAGAACTCAAATCGATTCCTCTCCATTCAAAAAATCATGTAACTCCCAGAACAGATTCCCTTTGCTCTCCCTACGCAGCTTTACAGTCAAATTCTCCTGAACAACTCGATAAAAATAACCTTCAAACGTAGTATGGATCTTCCGCATCTTCATCGCAAAAACAGTTTGCTTAAATGCACTAATGATACAGTCCATAAAATCATCAATTGTTCTGCCATGATCAAATTTGTTATAAACGATCATGACCCGATTCCACAAATTGTATATGTCCACCGCATTAAAAAATGGTTTTGCAGCTCTCTTAAATTCTTCCGGAATCGATTCTGGTAGATAACTAGCATCCAAGTCCTGCAATGATGGTTCAGATGCATTCTTTACGTTATTTCGTTTATTATTTTTATTCTCACAGAGTGAGCTATGTTTATTCTCTGTTTTATTAGGAGTGACAGATGCAGTGACAGCCTGGGGTGACATATTCGTTTTGATAGAATCGATAGACTCAAAAGCTTGAATGACCAAAAGATTTACTCCTTGTTTACCATTCATTCTTGCAGTAGGAACCTTCTTTATGATTCCTATCTCCTCCAACAATTTCACTGCACGAATCACCGTACGTTTACTTAGGCTGACTTGTTCAGCAATATAGTCATATTTTGCAAAAGAAACACCGACAACTTTAACGGAATGCTTCCAAACCAAATGAAGAACAGCTAAGGTTCCCTCAGACAATTCGGCCTTATGCTTATATAAGAAGCCTCGAACAGATTTGTCCATGTCCTCTATTGTTTCAAATGATTGATACTTTTGGATCGTGTCGTAATTCAGCTTTTCCATGTTAACTCTCACCCTATCACTATGTATTCGGAAATATATCTTCCACCGTTTATATAGCAATTTTTAGGAATGGAGTAGCGTGTAAAATAAAATTTTTTTCAATTACGTAATACTCGACAAATATCCTAAAAAATATTCTTTCATGTACGAGGTTGCGAGTTTTGAGAAGCTATTTTAGCAATTTAAAGCATTGATTTATCATGCGATGTATAGATTAGCTATTTTTTAAAAACAAGAGTTTTACCCGGATTGGATGTATTGCATGATGGGATGCTTCGCTGCGGTTTAATGTGGAAAACGGAGAATTTACGTCATATTATTCCTTTATCATAGATCGAATGAAAAGAAAAAAGTGGAGAGCGAAGGAAAAAGTCCTTTCGCTTCTCCACTTTTAATAGAGAACACCATTTAACTACAGTTGGGACAGTTGACCTGTCACCGTGTATTCTTTACAATCCTTACCTCATATTTTTCAAGTGTAATCCCACCAGCTAACTCTTCTCCAGTTACCAAATCTATTACTGGAGAATTAAATGTAACAGGCTGGTTTTCTTCTGTAAAATTCATCATGAAAATATAGTCATTGTTCTGATCTTGTCTAACTTGTACGGATACTCCTTTGCCGTGCTTTACGTTGAACACTGGTTCAAGAGCTAACTCTTTAATTAAGTTATCATAAAAATCCCGATGGAATTGATCCTCTAGACGTGCTCCAATGTAGTACGATTTTCCCTTTTTATATGAATGGCTTGTTATTGCCGGTGTGTTCACATAAAAATCTTCCTGATAGATTCCGTCAGCATTTGCTGTATTCAGATCAATGACTGTTGCATAATCTTTTACCTGGTATGTTTTATTTTGAAAGCTTACATGATTTTTATCGTTTGGATATAATGTATCTGTTTCAACAGGCTTCATTCCAAAAATCTCCTGTAGATCATTATGCCACCCGCCTAAATACGTTAAATCATATTCATTTACGAGACCAGTTAGATAGGTCATCACCAATGTGCCGCCGTTTGCGACAAATGCCTTTAAGCGTGAAATCGTTTCTTCACTCACTAAATAAAGCATAGGAACAATCAATAATTTATAGTTCGAAAAATCCTGTTCCTTCGTAATAACATCTACTGGAATATCCTGTTCCCAGAAGGTGCGATAGTGTTGCTGCAATGTTTGCGGATACCTCTTCGTCTCCATCCCAAAGCCTTGTGCGTCATTGATCGCCCAATTGTTCTCCCAATCATACAGAATTCCAACATCAGACGTACGAGTCGTTCCAACTACCTCAGACAGGCTTTCTAATATTTTACCAACGCCTGCAACATCTTTAAAAACGCGGTTTTCTGAACTATTGTCATGATCTACAACAGCACCATGGAATTTTTCCGACGAGCCGCGGGATTTTCGCCATTGGAAATACAATATACTATCAGATCCATGTGCCAGCATTTGCATCGATGACAGCAAATGCATTCCTGGGCGCTTAGATTTATTGACATTATGCCAGTTAACTGCACTTGGGGTCGATTCCATCAACAAGAATGGTTGTTGTTTTAGGCTTCGGTACAAGTCATTGATAAAGCCGACCTTCATTGCCAGATCCGCGGTCGATTCCCAATCGTTGTGCCAGGAAGGATACGCATCCCAGCTTATAACATCAAGATGCTTGGCAAACTTGCTATAGTCAAGTGCTTGAAATGGAATCAAATCAGGTGTGTCCGCCATAAAATTCGTGGTAATTGGGATGTTAGGCGATAATTCTTTAATAGGCACAATTTCATTTTCATAGAAAGAAATGGTTTGGTCAGTAACAAACCGGCGCCAGTCCAAATTTAAGCCATGTACGGCATTTTCTCCAAGTGGTGAAGGAGATTCAATTTGTGACCAATCATTGTACGTATGGCTCCAAAATGAATTCCACCATGCAGCATTCAGAGCTTTCAAATCATGACTATATTTCACTTTAAGCCATTCTCTAAAGGCATCCTGACATTGATCACAATGACATTCCCCGCCATATTCGTTCGAGATATGCCACATTAGTAATGCTGGGTGATTCCCATACCTTTCAGCTAACAAACGATTGATTTCCTGTGTTTTTTTACGGTAAACCTCTGAAGTTAGACAATGATTATGTCTTCCGCCATGCAATTGCTTCATCCTGCTTTCATTCACACGCAAAACTTCAGGATATGTTTGCGACAGCCAGGCAGGTCGTGCCCCACTAGGTGTCGCTAAAATAACCCGACCGCCGTTTTGATAGATATTATTGAAAATATCATCCAGCCAGTCAAAATGATAGACCCCTTCTTCCGGTTCAAGTGCACTCCAGGCAAAAATTCCAACAGAAAACGTATTTGTGTGGGAAAGTTTCATCAATTTAAGATCATCCGCTAAAATTTCCGGATGGTCCAGCCATTGATCAGGATTGTAGTCCCCCCCATGAAGCATAAAGTTAGCTTGAGTTACATATGTTTTTTCATATTTTGACATAATATTCTCCTTTTAAATAAGAAAAGTACGAGGGGTCCGATTTTACTATTTTCACAGTAAAGTTAGACTTCTTGCGTCAGACATCTAACCTAGGTTCAAATTTTATACTTAACATAAGAAGGCAAGTAGGAATAGAAGGGTGTTCATCACCTTCAATTCCTACCTTGACTAGATCCTAGAGCCGATGGCGCCTGGAGCTAGACACCAAAACTAAGTTGAAATTAAATACGTTCTTACCTTTTTTAAAAAACGATATGATAATAACTTTTAAGCATTATCATTATCATTATCATTCTATTAAATTCGCTGAATCATAAATTCAAATTCCATATCTTCATCTGCTTTAAGCAAATATTCATCATGAACAGGTGCACCCCAGCTGTCATCACCGCCAACACCCATTTGTCTTCCTGCAACTGTTACAACCGTATAATGTATATTCGGTAGCTCATAATGATGCTTGGCATTCTCAAGCTCAAACGCTGTATACGGTGTAATCGTACATTCGAATGGATCAGCTGTGTTTGAAAGGTTTATGCCTTTTCCCTTACTGTTTGTTATGCTCACACGACGTACTCCGGTGCGATTACCTGATTCCTGTGGCATCACATAGCCGGAAACATTGTCAGATACCTTGTTTTTAAAGATTCCTAATCTTGCACCCATCGAGCGGTCTGAATAGTTCTCTTCAGGGCCCATCGCATACCATTCAAGTTGATCATAGTCAGCAGGAACCTTAAACGATACGGCAAAAATCGGTAGTTGAGGAAGTCCTTCCGCACCATGATAAACGGATTTCACGCGGATACTTCCATCTTGATACACGAAATAAGATAGCTTAACTTCAAGTTCAGGATGTATCGAAAATTTATACGTAAAGGTAACATTTACGAAATCTTTGTCTTCTACGATATCCATACCAATACACTTACGAGCAAGGCTAGCTGCAAACCAGACTCCCGAATGATAATCTTGGGCATATCCTCTATCATTATCTGTTGTTGCCCTCCAAAACATCGGTGAAGGTGGAACAGCAATCATTTCTTTGCCTTCATAGTTTAACGATACAAGGCTTCCTACATGCTTGGAAAACATGATGGTGAAATCTCTGCCATGAACACCAACGTTAACATCACCGTGTGCTACTCTTAAATCCCCATTATGTTCTATATTATTTATGGTAGGTTTGTTTACTTTAAACACATGCTGTCCAAAAGCAATCTCATAGCCTGCTTCAGCCCAAGTTTTAATTTCCTTCAATTTGAAAGCAGCATGAATACAATATTCTCCTGCATCATTTATTAAGTCACTTGGAAGGTCAAATTCAACTCTTCCAGTAGTCTGAGGTGCTACAAGTACATCAAGCTTGTTTCGATACAATTCCTTTCCTTCCAGGTAAAGGATATATTCGAAATCATAATCTGATAGATCTGAGAATAGATTGTCATTTATTATCGTTACACCTAGTCGATCTACATTAAGCTTTATATTTTGGTATAAATACTTCACTTCCTGCATCTTTGGAGATTCTTCTCGATTTGCATAAACGATACCATTTGTACAGAATCCATAGTCAGATGGACGATCATCAAAATCTCCGCCATAAGCTAAATATTCCTTCCCAAAGCGATCCTTTTTTACAATGGATTGATCAATATAATCCCATATGAATCCACCTTGGTACATTGGGTATTTCGCCTCTAAATCTGTATATTTATCCATCCCACCAAGCGAATTCCCCATTGCATGCATATATTCACAACTTATATAAGGCTTTTCTGGATTTTCCGTTAAATATTTCTCAATATCTGCCGGCTTCGCATACATACGACTTTCCATATCACTTGTGTCATTATATTCACGATTGTGAAAAACACCTTCATAATGGACGAGACGGCTGGAGTCAACTGATTTAAAATATCGTGTAACATTTAGAATCACTTCACCTGCATATGACTCATTCCCACATGACCAGATAAGGATGGACGGATGGTTCTTGTCTCTCTCAAACATCGAAACAGCGCGGTCCAGCACAATGTTCTGCCATTCCGGCTTATTCCCTGGAATGTTCCAGGATGGTTCTACCTTACCAAGCTTTTGCCATGAACCATGAGTTTCTAAATTCATCTCATCGATCACATAAATTCCATATTCATCACAAAGCTGATACCAATAGCTCTGATTCGGATAGTGAGATGTACGCACTGCGTTAATATTATTTCGTTTTAATGTTTTGATATCCCATAGCATATCTTCTTTTGTAACTGCACGACCCTTATAACAATTAAATTCATGTCGATTCACACCTTTAAAAACGATACGCTTTCCATTAAGACACATAATCTTGTCAATTAGTTCAAATCTTCTAAAGCCGACTTTCTGCGGGATCACTTCTACAAGATTATCTGATTCATTGTATAGCTGAATATATAACGTATATAAATATGGATCCTCTGCACTCCATAGTTTCGGTTCATCTACAGCCATTGTAAGAGAAGACTGATCACCAGTTAGATTATCTCTCTTCTTTGCTACTAAGTTATTCTGTGCATCATACAATTCCAGGACTATCGCTGAATGTTTAGGAATATTTGATAGAAATGCAACATCAGCATGAAGGATCCCACTTGTGTATGAATCATCCAGTTCGGCACGAACATGGGCATCATACACATGGAGTTCAGGTACTGTATAAAGATAAACATCACGGAAAATACCTGAAAAACGCCAGAAATCCTGATCTTCAAGCCAGCTACCCGTACTTCTTTGGTATACTTCAACCGCTAGCTTATTTTCCCCTTCCTTTAAATAAGGAGTTAGCTCAAACTCTGCAGGTGTGAAGCTGTCTTCGCTATACCCGACGAATTCGCCATTTAACCATACATAAAAAGCAGACTCTACACCTTGAAACGAAATGTAAACAGGTTTGTTTTGCATAGTAGCGGGCGTATGGAAAAACTTTACATAACTTCCTACTGGGTTATGGTCTGTTGGTATAGCAGGTGGACGAATCTCATTATGCCCATCCCAAGGGTAAATCGTATTAACATATTGAGGCTTTCCATACCCCTGTAACTGGATATGTCCCGGTACCTCAATATCACCCCAGCCTTCACATTCAAAATCTTGTCGATAAAAATGCTCCGGTCTGTTTTGCGGATTGACTGCATAGTTAAATTTCCAGTTTCCGTTCAATTCATATCGCATATTCATAGAAGCACTGCTTCTTGCTTCCTCCATCGATTCATAGTACATGTGATCTGAATGAGCAGGAAGTCGATTAACAGCAAACACATTCAAATCAGTAAGCCAACTAATATCTGGTTTTATGCTAGTTTTAGTAGTTGTTGTAGCCATAAAAGTCACGCTCCCTTTCAATATCTAGTAACCTGTTATTTAACTGAACCCATCATCCCTGCAACAAAGTGCTTTTGCATAATGAAATAAATGATTGCCGCTGGTAGAGTTGCTATGACGATGGCTGTCATAATAACCCCAAAATCAGGTGTATAACCAGAACCCAGATTAGAAATCAGCAATGGCAATGTCTGATTTTCAGGTGATTGCAACACAATCAATGGCCATAAATAATTATTCCAGCTACCCATAAATGTTATAATCGCTGCAGCTGCGTATGTTGTCTTCATTGTTGGAACATAAATTCTAAAAAATACACCTAATTCACTTAATCCATCGATACGACCAGCTTCAAGAATATCTTTAGGAAACATCTTTGTACTCTGACGGAAGAAAAAAATGAGAAATGCTGTTGTAACAGATGGTAAAATTGCAGCCGTTAATGTATCTATCCCCAAGAAAGGCATTGTAAGTGAAATTGTTCCAAACATACGGAATAACGGAACCATCAATGCAGCAAAAGGAATCATCATCGATAATAAAAGAATATTAAACACAATATCCTTTGATTTACTTCTATAAATTTCAAAACCATATCCAGCTAGAGATGCAATTAATAATGATAGTAATGTTGTAACAATCGATATTTTTGCCGAATTCATTAACGCCGGTATTAGATCAACCGTATTTAGTAAACTCTTAAAGTTTTCTATTAAATGCCCTCCAGGTAATAGTCTTCCCTGTGTTACGTCTACTGATTTGTTTGTTGCGCTTACAATCATCCATAAAAATGGGAATATTGAGATAATAGTAGCAATTGTTAAGAAAATATAGCTTAAAGGTCGTTTAAGTTTACCCATTTTTATCACCTGCCACTTTGAATTGAATAATAGAGAAGATTACGATCATAATAACAATTGCATAGGAGACAGTTGCCGCATATCCAAAATCAGGAGTATATTTAAAGGATAAATCATAAATATACTGAGAAATTGTCATCGTTGCATTACCTGGTCCGCCTTTTGTAATGTTCATTACTTCATCAAATAACTGTAATGTACCAATTGTTGAGGTAATTGAGGTAAATAGAATGATTGGTTTTAACATCGGGATCGTTATCTTAAAGAATTGCTGGATAGACGATGCACCATCGATTTTTGCAGCTTCATAAATAGATTGATCAATATTTTGTAAGGATGATAAATAGAAAATCATATTATATCCTGTCCAACGCCATGTGATCGCAATAACAATCGCTATTTTTGCCCAAAATGGATCTGTAAGCCATTGGATAGGTTCAGCTATAATTGATACCTTCATTAGGAACATATTAATAATGCCATCAGTTCCGAATAAATATTTAAAGATAACTGAATAAGCAACAAGAGATGTAACACATGGCAAAAAGATAGCAGTCCGGAAAAAACCTTTCAGCTTTAGTGTTTTATCATTTAATAATACCGATAAAAATAATGCTAAGAGAATCATGACTGGAACCTGGATGATAAGGTAAAATACAGTATTTTTTACTGCTGTAATAAACGTAGGATCCTTAAATAATCGAATATAATTATCAAAACCAATGAAAGTCAGATTAGTTCCTGCACCTGATTGAAAAGACAATAGCAAGGCTTGAAACATTGGATAAAAATAAAACAAAATAATCAGCAATGCGGCAACTGCTATAAAAGACCAGCCAATAACAGCATTTTTAATTCGAAGATTCCTGTTTACCTTTACCGTCGGAACATATTGAGTCTGAGTCGTTTTAGTCGGTATCAATTGCTTTCACTCCTTAACTTGTCAAAATAAGAGAAGAGCCTTAGGATCCGCCTGAAACCGGCTAGAGGAAGCAGGTGTGTTCCTAAGGCTATTTATCATTTATTTTAGTTGTGTTTCTGCTTGTTTCTGTGCATCTTCAAGCACTTGATCAATATCTTTACCGTTAAGGTAATTTTGCATTTCAACAACTAAAATATCCTCGATTGCATATGTGTGTAAACCGTAGTTAATTTGAGGAATTTCCTCCATCCATTTTGAGAAATCAGTGATAGTAGTCTGACCTCCAAAAAACTCATCTGCCGCTTTGTATGCTTCACCTTCTGCAGCTGGGATATATGTTCCAATTGCACCAATTTCAGTTACTAAATCCTGGTAAAAGTCAACATTTGAACCAAATGTTTTTGCTAGGAATTCCGCCGCTGCTTCTTTACCTGGAACATTAAGGACATACCATGAACTTCCACCTAAGTTAGAAGCATTTACAGAGCTGTCCATACCAGGAATTTTCGGGATAGGAGCAACTGCCCACTTTCCTGATTGAGATGCTTCTGCCTTAATAGATGCAGTAATCCAGTTCCCCGTAGGTACGGAAGCAACTTCTCCACTATTAAATCCTTCTAATAATTGATTCCAATCAGATATTGGTCTAGCGATATCTGCTTCAACAAGATTTTTATATACTTCAAAAGATTTCTTTAATGCTTCATTACCAGCTAATTGCGGTGTAACGCCATCTTCTTCCGTAAACCAGGAACCTGCTGATTGAACCATTACACGAACGATTCCCATGTCGTTAGGGTCAAGAGATAACATGAACTTTCCTGTTTTTTCTTTTACTGCTTTTCCAATCTCAATATACTTATTCCAGTCAGCATTATTAAGATCTTCTAACGTATATCCTGCTTCTTCTAAATAATCAGTTCTTACGTACAGACCTGTAACACCTGTGTCGAAAGGCAGACCATAATTTTTGCCATCTATGCTAGTTGGTCCAAGTTTATATGAAGCAAAATCTTCTGCATTAAAAGAGCCGGTTAACTCGTGAAAAGCATCTGGATATGCTTGAAGAAAGCTTTGTGCACGATAATCTTCAATAAGAACAATATTCGGCAACCCTTTTGTCGTACCAGAGCTTAAACTTGTGTTTAGCTTTTGCACAACATCCTCTTGTGCATTTTCAATAACTTTAATTTTTAGATCCGGATTTTCAGCTTTATATGCTTCTGCTGCCATATTCATAGCCTTCACGTTAAAATTTGGATCCCAAGTCCAAACAGTCAGTTCATTTGAATCTGATGAATCACTGGACTCCGATTGTGTTTTTTCACTAGATCCTGATGAACATGCCGTCAACAACAAGATACTAATTAAAAATAATGCAAATAACTTCTTCATACATATACCCCCATATTTATATTTTTTAATTTGTAAGCGCTATCTTTCTTGCATATCTTTATGTTAGCACCTATAGGGACTTTTCAAATAGGACGATATTTTTGTAAACTTGTCATATTTTTGTACAATGTATACGCTTTCCTTTTGCTAGATTTGTATTATTTTTAGATAATAGGAAAATTTTCACCCAACATGAATAGGAATTGTTACTTTAACACTTGTTCCTTCACCTCGTTTACTAGAAATCGCCACTCCATACTGGTCACCGTAGATTAATTGGATGCGCTCATGGACATTACGTACACCAATACCTGTAAAATGTTGTTTTTTCTGTTTTGTTTCTGGCAGATTACTTACAGAAGAAACCTCCATTCCGTCTCCATTGTCCATTACTTCACAAATTAATGTATTACCTTTTTTCCATACCATTACATTAATAAAACCCTCCGTCTTAAAATTGAACCCATGGAAAAAAGCATTTTCAATAAATGGCTGCAAAATAAGCTTTGGTATTTGATATTCAACACAATCTGGGGCAATAAAGTAATTAACTTTGATCCGGTCACCATACCTTTTTTGATTAATTAAAACATAGTCTTTTAAATTTTCAATTTCCTGTTTAATCGAAATCTTTTCGCTAACATTTCCTACCGTATTCTGGAGCAAAGAGATTAACGAATTAATTGTTTCTTCCGCTTCAGCTTTTCCTCCTTGCAGAACCATGAATTTGATTGAAGCTAATGTATTGTATAAGAAATGCGGATTAATTTGTTGTTGCAGGGCAGCAAGCTCTGCATGACGTTTTTCCTTTTGCGATAAAACAAGCTTTTCTAAGTATTCATGGAGTTCATCAAGCATAGAGTTGAAGGCATGCCCTATTTGTCTCGTCTCATAAGTACCTGACACTGAAACGTACTGATCGAAATTGTACTTCGAAGCATTTTCAATTTGTTTTACCAATGTTGATAATGAATTTGTTAATCTTTTTGTGACAAGAAAAACAAGAAGAAGTGCAACTAAAGCGATCCCAATAGATAGTAATACAATTTGCTTTTTATTGATTAAATCTCCGATTGCAATTTTTTTATCAATCACATTAACGAGATACAAATCCTGTGAAGGAAGATATTCCGTAAAGATAATTTTTTCTTTTCCCTTAAATTCACCCATCGAATAATGATTTGATTCATCATTATTTTTCTTGGTGTAGCTAAGAAGCTCATCTGCTTGTTGCCCAATGAGTTCTGTTTGATTGCTTGAAAGGATAAGTCCCGAGTTGTTTAAAATGAAAACATCATTTCCAGAACTAGTGAAATGATGGTAAAGCTTTTTAAATTCACTTTCCTTCATAGCAAAATACATGGATCCATACACTTTTCCGGAGATGCGTTCCATTAATGCCTTGGATACGACAATAAATTGAGTATCTGTTACTTTCAGCTCCTTACGATCATCTAATTGGTAGTTTAGTCTAGTAGGTTTTATACGTGTATTTACAGAGATGGTATCTGTTTTTAATTCTTGATAAGAAATTGGCCAATACGCCCAGTTGGTAGAATAGCTAAATTCATTTACTCCTGTAACCATCACTTCGATCTCATACGTATCCAGAGGGGATTTGATGCGTTTCATCTGTTGTTTCATTTCAAAAATTGAATTCAGCTTTTGAGCATTGGTTTGTTCCTCTGTAAGAATTCTCTTTATTGTACCGCTTTGCAATATATTGTTTGAGGCAATGACAATCGAGTAATGAAATGATTCAAAGCTTTCAGTCAACTGATCCATCACTTTTGCATTGGTAATACTGAACTTTTCAATAAAAAACCTCTCAGACATTCGAAAGGTCGTAAACGTAATAATGATTGAAACTGAAATAATGGTGATTACGGTTACAAAGAACATGATGCTAAATAATCCGTTATGCTTGAAATGTTCATGTATAAATTTCATTATGAATCACATCACTTATTTTAAGGATTTTTTTCTTCTGTATTGACTAGGGGATAATCCCTTTATTTTCTTAAAAACTTTACAAAAATAGCTATGGTCTGAATATCCGACGATTCCGCTTATTTCGGATATAGGTAAGTTTTCATTGATTAGTAACTTGGCAGCTTCTTCTATGCGGATTTTATTTAAATATTCAATGAATCCCTCACTATGATTAGAAGCAAAATAACTTGATAGATAAGAAGCATTGAAATGGAAATGATTTGCTACCCCAGTAAGAGTGAGGGGCTCAGCATAATGTTCTTCAATATATTCCAAAATCAGCTTCATATTTGACTTTGAGGCCTTTTTGCCTTTCAAGGAAATAATTTTTTGTGCTTCAGCTATAAACTGATTTAGCAATTCTACAACATCCCTTGCTGAGCTTGCTTCATCAATCGAATTAAAGTACATAAACTTCTTATTTTCCAGGTCCTTCACATCATATTCCATATTACCGAAAAGCACGGTAATCGTAAAAATGATATTTTCAAAGAATGACTTATATTCAAAAACATCTGTCTTATAGCACCCAGATAATGTTGTTACATAGTCTTGTAAATACCCGAAAGCTGAATCAAACCGCTCATGTTTGATTTCATTCGTAAACCTATCTAAGTTCAACGAGGAGCATGTAGGAGCATCATTCGGTATGTCTTCCTGGCTTAACACGTTTTTCTCTGGAAAATAAAATCGATATTGCAGCATTTCCCTGATTTCTTTATTCGTAATAGATCCTAGTTGAGAAAAGTCTGTGAACCCCTTACTAATAACAAAACCAATCCCACTCTCAGAATGTGCCAAATGATTTGCAAGGCTTATTACATTTGAAAGCTTGTCTTTATTTAAATTGATCAGAAATATAAGTATACTTTTATCAAGGTTAAAGGGATAATTTATGGAATTTCCCAACTTTTCTTCGACTGCTGTTTCAATCCTCTTCTTAAAATATCTTAAAAAATCCTCCGTTCCTCCGGAAGGATGATTCTTAAAATCAACTCCCATTAAACAAAAATGATTATGTGGAAATGCCTTCGAAATGGCCTCTGAATAATCCTCATCGGTATAACCTGAAATCAACTTGTCTATTATATAACCAACCGAAACTGTCATCTCCGATTTCTTTTCGTTATCCTGAGGAGAAGGTATTTTACTTGCTGCAGTCCTTAATACCTTTAACAGTCCCTGACCATCAAGCTTTGGCTTTAATATATAGTCTACAGCACCACTTTGGAGGGTTGACCGTACGTAGTCAAATTCTCCATAACTACTCAAAATGATGATTTGGATATGAGGATATTTCGATTTAACGACTCTTGTCAATTCTTCCCCATCCATGATTGGCATGACGATATCAGTAAGTATAATATGTGGATTGTTTAATTCAATGAATTCAAGTGCTTCCTGACCATTGGAGGCTTCCCCGATAACTTGAAAACCCTCTTGCTCCCAATTTATATAATGCTTAATGCCTTGTCTTATTAATTTTTCATCATCCACAATTAGTATTTTGAATAAGTCTCCAGATCTCATTTTTTCCCCTCCTATGGTGAAGAACCTAAAAGCTTCAAATTTAATTTAAAGTCATTATACACTTTATAACTACTGATTAGCATTAAGTATTTCCCAGTTTTACAGCGGGCCTTTTGGATAGGTACTTTGTCCAAAGTCTTTACTATTGATAGTAGCTCTTGGGTCTAGGGGAGGGTCTAGGGGACAGGTACTTTGTCCCAAAGTCTTTACTTTTAATAGTAGCCCTCAAGTGTAGATAGTAACATACTGCTCCACAGGTGGAATTTTTCAGCTGAAAAGGGATAAAAATTCAAAGGTTTTTCAGTTGAGTTAAATGTGAAATCCTATGTATTTCCTTAAAGAGAATTTCCCTTACACCTCTCCCTGCAACTTCTTAAAGGACCACCCTAAAAATTATTTAAAAATTGGTACAGTGAACCTGTCCCCATGTACCTTCCCCACTAATATCAAGCATATCCCATAGTAAAATGCTTGATATTAGCCTAACAAACCCTTCAATTTGCTTCATATCGTAAGTTTTCTCTATCTTCAGAGCTTGCTATTCTCAAATTACCGCGGAATACATAAGAATGCATTCTTAAAAAGGATTTTTCCATGCACGAGGATGCGAGTTTTGAGAAGCTGCTTCAGCATTTTGAACCAATGATTTATCATGCGATTCATAGATTAGCTATTTATAAAAATGAACAAGAGTTTTACCAGATTGGTTGTATTGCACTATGGGATGCTTCTCTGCGATTTAATAATAAAAAAGGAAACTTTAAGTCTTATGCCTATTCCTATATCATTGGTCGAATGAAAAGAGCACTTACAGAAGAAAGAAAGAGGCTTAAAAAGGAAAGTCTGATAGAAGAGGCTTTGGTCACAGAAGAAAAGAGTAATGATGATTTTGCAGCTATCCTAACGGAAAGTTTGATTGAAAAAGTCTCCCCCCTCTTGACTGAAAATCAAAACAAGTGGGTAAAAGCTTATTATTTCTACGGTAAAACACCTACAGAAATTGCCGAAGATGAGGGTGTTTCAGCTGCTGCTGTAAAAGCTTGGCGTAGGGATGCAATTGCTAATTTGAGGAAGTATTTTTAATGATGAAGAGTCTAGTAATTAGTAATAAATAACGAGGAGATGTGAATATGCTTCTATTATTATTGTACGTTTAAGTGAATAATTCGGGATAGTATATTCCATTTTTTACTATCGTGTATGAATACATCAAAATATACTATATTTATGACAGGATGAAACTTTCTTAAATTTAAAACGTAAATATGTAAGAAGATCTAGTAAGTTGAAGTCTTAATATTATTGGAGGCGTATTATGGTTTTCTATATTTTCCTATCTATTTTTATTGTTTATCTTATTATTTCCTTATTAATTTTACCTCTTCAGTACCGCTTCTTAGTTACTTTAAAAGAAGAAGAAAAGAAATATAAATTAATAGGTAAAACTCAAGGTGAAATATATGATGAAATGAATGCAGGTAAATTAGTTTTACATGAAAATATGCAGGGAAACCCTTTATTCTTCCTCACAAATATTATGGCTTCTATTCTTTATCGGATTAAACATCCAAAGAAAAAAGCTATAAATATATAGAGAGAAAATAACTACTAAAAGGCATTATGCCCCACAACCCATAAAATGCAAAGGAGAGCCAATCATTCTATGATTGGCTCTCCTTTCTTTTACTAAACCTATTTTACAAATTTCGGATACTGACAGGCACCCAAAACTATTCACTTTTCTTCAAATACAGACCTTGATCAATCCACATATATTAGATGGTAAATTTTTTCACTTTCGATCGACTTGCATCAAATAACTATACTGATTTAACTTTTCATCTAAGATTTGACTTATATGGACTAACTGTGGATGACATAAACTATTAACCTCTTTTTTTATATCATACATTAAATTTTTCAAGACTGTAATTTCATTGATAACTTTTTCCACTGAGTACTCTTGTTCCAAATTACATCCCCTCCTACTATATTATGAGGACTCGGATTCGATAACTGGCTAACATATTGGCAATTAAAACCAACTTAGTCCCTATAGCTTTGCGTCATCATTTTTCAATGATTTTGCCATTTTCGTACATCGTGCAATCTGGAATGATCTATTTGTGATAGGAAGAAAGTGTTACCTTTAATTTAACTCAATAGATCAATCTATACAACACATTACCGTTCGACAAATTTCGGTTAAGTCATAAGCACTATGAACCGTTACTTTATTCTCATCAACCTTTGCATTGACAAAATACTGGATATCACCATTGCTTACCCGTTGACTATTTGCGGTCAACGAATCATCTGTATTCGGGTGGGAACAGCCCCCAATACAAAATAGGAACCCCTTCCTATCAAATCCCCAAACCTTCAGCACACACTCCTATATAGGAACAGTTTAAAAATAGAAAATAAGAACTGGTGGCGATATACAAATAGTATCATTTAAACGAAAATAAACTTACATTAAACAAAATGATGGTGTTGTCAGACACCTCTAGAAGGCTGGTGTTCAAGGTGAATTTTCCAAACAACAAACTTATCGAAAAAATAGAAGAGACAAGGGAAAATATGATTGTCGCAGGCTTAAATTTAGGTTTTACACACCAAGATACTGTTCTATTAAGTACAAAACTAGATCATTTATTGAATGAATTGCATAACCGTGAAAATAACTTCCTGCCGCTTTTTGATTTTTAAGGATATGCCTCTTTAAGTAATGACGCGTGTTTAGTGACACGATCAAGATAAGTAAGGTTTATTCCTACCTTTAGCTTAAATGCATGAGAGATCTTATATCAACAAAAAGCGACCTTGTTATTCTTAGTAGAATAAACAAGCTCGCTTATATTATTTCTATACTCATCACTTTTTTTATATCCCTTCAATTAATGAATCGATTGTTTTAAATGTTTATCTACCGAATGATCCCTAGTATCAGCCTTAAATTTATCAAATAAATACGTTAAGTAAGAATTTAATTCGAATCGATCTCCATTAACAAAATAAGATAAAATATGTTTTTTCTCCATATCACTTTCCCCCTCGGTTATTCTTAACTATATGATTCCCACACTATTAATCTCTTATACATTCAAAATAAATATTTTGTCATTAAAGGGAATCTTGAGTTAATGATGAAAATTAGTTTGTTCCATTACGTCCAGACACTTCGCGGGGAGGAAGCCGAGCTCTAGCTTCGTCTTTGAGGTTTCAGCCTTCCTCTTCTCCCGCAGGAGTCTAGTGTCTTCCGCTCCATTCACTATAGAATAAAGATATTTTAAACAACAACAATCCTTGCGAAAACAGCTTTATTGAATAAAACTTTGCTTGCGTATCACCTTTAATTCCTCCGTTAATCGTAAGAATTCCTCTTTATTTCTACTCTCCAAGGACTGGTCGATTCCCTTAAGAATTCGATCTAAATGGAAATTATGAATTGCTTTGTCTAACACCATTTCAGCATAATCAGAATTATTTATTACAAGGTGTTGTGATGCATTAATCGAGGACTTTTTCATCAGTAATCAACTCCTATAATTTTATTTATCACACTAAAGTAATAACGTAAAAAGTTAAGGATATGCAGCTTAAATGACTATGGTAAAGTGGCAATTAAATCACAAGCTTTACATCTTCAAGCAGTTTAAAGTCCCTAAAAAGTTCCAGATAATTATCGTTCTCACCTTCACCAAATACTTTAATGACCGCTTGTGCCATCCCACCTTCCTTCATTATAATTGTAACCGCTTACATAAGTAAAGCGTATTAGATGTAAAGTTTTATAATTGTAGAGGAATAAAATGAAAATTGAGTTTATTTGTTGTAATTATACATAAGTTTAGAATACCCGTCATTTTAAAACAATTATTTTGAAAGAAAATATTACGTTGTATTTTAAATTTCACTCAGATTAACGGATATATTTGTTACGTCTATTTAAAATTTACTGATAAGGTCCTAGTTACTAGTGTTAATTTTACCGGTGTAGCCTTAGTTATATTTCTCTTCTTCAGACTATTTTTTAACTAACCTTCAAGATTCTGTTTTATTACCATAATATCTGGGTAATAGAGAATTGGGGAGGCGATAGAATGTCTTTAACATCTAAGATTCTTTATTGGTGGCATTTTATACGGATGAATTATTATTATGAATTAGTCGATAGTTGTATTGATGATGAATTGAAAGCACGATTAAAAAATAAATTAGAATATCACAAGGGAAAATTGAATCAATTCGAGGAAGCATCTATCTAATAGGTGCTATTTATTATGAACTCTTGACAGAAAATACAACGAATTTAATATATCGAGGAATTAGTGTTTTACACCTTCCTGCACCTTTAGTTGCTGCAAAAGGTGACGGAACAACCGAAGATCAAGATGTTATTAATTCAATTATCAGCCATCCTTATAACAATGGAATAGAGTGCGTATTTTCACCGGAGAAAACCTACTTAATAACGGATATGAAACCAATAAAAATATTGATTATAATCGTTTGGTGATTGACCAATATCAACGGCTATAATACCCATACATTTGCAATATCAATCCAATTTTCTCTTTTTAGGATAGTACCTCCAATTAATTTTTCTTTAATATTAGCATATGAAATCTGACATTTATATTGGAAGGTATAACATTAATGTGTATTGATATTCACTTGTAAATGTCAGACAATTATTACCAAGTGAGGTGATGTTGTTTGGCAACTAAAAGAGTGAACATCACGGTAGATCCGGTAATGCTTGATGAGTTTTATCGACTAGCAGCTAAGAATGGAATTCCATTTTCTACATGGGTGCAAGTCAAAATGGAAGAATTCATAGAGGAAGAGAAAATGATTGAAGAATATTTGCAAAAAGAAGCGCTCTGAATGACAGGGTGCTCTTTTATCAACTCTCTTTCAACAAACGGTGAAGTTTTTCTACCATTGACACCAATGCAAAATACTGCTATTTTTTTATAATGTATGAATAGGTCTTTTAACCTACGAAAAAGGCAAAACTGTTGAAAGACAGTGACGCAAAGCCACAGGTCTAAGGTGAAACGCTATGATAGCTGGATTATCGAAAAGGGGTTTGTATGGATAGAAAAATTGTATTAGGTACACTTATTATCATTACAATTATTTTACCGTTTGTTCTTTTTATGATTTTTCCTCACGTTGCTATATGGTCGATGTTGATTATCCCAGGATTTTTAACCATTATTACCTACCCAAAGTGGAGTGTTGCTGTTTCAATTGCATTATTTTTAAGTGCGTTAAAATACACGGCGGTTTTAGAGGAATCGGGTTTTTCCTCAAAAATTTTATTTGACTTAATTATCGGTACAATCGAAAACTATTTGATATTTTTTATGGTAGCATATTATATAATTAAGAATGCAAAATTACTAAAAGAGGTTCAAGAACTTACGTTGGTTGACCAACTTACAGGGGCTTATAACCGAAGATATTTCGATTTGTATATGGCTAAGGCAGTAGTAATAAGTGAAAGAGCTGAATTGCCAATTCACCTAATTCTTCTAGATATTGACCACTTTAAACCTCTAAATGATACCTATGGACACGTCTTTGGTGATGAAGTTTTAAAAAAAATTACTGAGGTTATTAAAGCCAATAGTAGAGCATCCGATGATTTGGTTCGTGTAGGTGGTGAAGAGTTTGCAATTTTAGTACCTGAAACAAGAACGGAAGATTGCCTTAAAATTGCGGAACGTGTTAGACAAACCGTAGAGGAAACTGATATTAGCTATAAAGATAAAAAAGCTAATATCACAATTAGTTTAGGGGTAACTAGATACCAAAAAGGAACATCAGTAGCCCAATTATTTGAACAAGCGGATAAAGCACTGTATCAGGCTAAAAAAAATGGTCGGAATCAAGTTGTAGTAAATACCTATAATAATTGAGGGTTTATTATATTAGTTTTTCCTTAATTAATAATCGAGTGCATTAGTTGAATAAAAAGGGAGAAGTCAATATATAATGTTGACTTCTCCCTTTTTATGTCGCAATTTATAAGTATAAGTGTTAAAAAAAAGTACTTATAAATGCTGATATACCAGTATTTTTGTCAATACAAAAAGTTTGGAGAAAATTCCGTAGTTGACTACAAAGAAAGTTACTATCACAATCGATTCAGAGAAACTCGATGAATTCCATAGCCCCAGCCAATAATCCATTCCCCCTTTTTTAAAAACTTCCTTAGCTCTTAGTTTTTCTAGCATCTCTTCAATGTTATTATTTATCGGAAAACTGCTGTAAATCACCTGAGCCTTATTTTTTGATTAAGCCATCGTTGGGTTACGGAGGTTTTGAGCATACTTCCTTTACCTCCAATTGAAATCAGGAGGAAAATGATTTTGAGGGGATGGTTCAATATCCCCCTTCTCACAGACGGCTTTTTCCAATATTCAGTATACTATTAATAGAAGTTTGAAAGATTAGTAAACTAAAATAGTACAGGTCTTTGTCTCAAATCTGCTTTTATAAAACTAGTAGAGAAGATATAAATATACAGGCTGGAAAGAGGTTATATCTTTCAAAAATTTATAATTGAGGTTTTACTTCTGATTAATGAGAGATGGGCATTTTTAGATTCATAACCATAAATTATGTCATCGTGTTAGGTAATTGGAAAGTTTAATGAAGAAGGTAGAGACTTAAAGGTTTTCATTTAAAATAGCCAGGGAAACGCAAGAACCGTCCCCATGTTTCATAGATTTCTACAAGCTCAAATAAATCATTAGATCCTGCTCCTTCGATATGACTATTTGGTTTGTCATCAGGATATACTTCAGTAAAAATGACAGGCATTTGTTCTTCTGTGTTATCTTGTTGAGTAGAACCAATAATGGCATGTGCAGCGTTTACAAATGGATTTAAAACGACTAGTAAACAAAGAATAGTAGCAACTATCCTCTTCATTTCTCCCTCTCTCTCCGACTATAATAGTCTACTCACTTTTAACTAAAAATAACTGCAGAATTTGACAAATTCACTAATAAACTACCACCCTACCTCCTTACGTCCTATATTCTGACAAAATCCTGTACTCTGTAAATTATAAAACCCTAATGTAAAATGAATGTTCCGCTTTTGTAAAATTTTGTTTTATTTATCAGAAAAATGTAAATCTATGAAGAGTTAAATTCCATGCTCTCTTTATGCCCGACATGTAAAGACAAAAATTGGAATAGCGGTTCTCTGAATTAAGTTGAACAGAATATCTATTTATATATATCCCCTTAGATGGATATATCCAAAGTTCCTCACAGCTGCCATTGCAATACTTACCGAAAACAAAAAAGGGAGAGTCAATCACATACCCATAGTGATTGACCCTCCCGATCTTTTATTATATCTATACAAAAGTTTGATAGGTTCTTTTATTCCAAGAGATTTTTGGAACACCAGAACCGTCCCGATGTTCCTTGCTAGCAACCAATTATGTGGGTCAATGAACCTGTCCCCCTTGTCCCTCATTCATATTTTACTCTATTATCACTTTAATTAATTAAAACACTAAATTATAATAGACATATACTATATGATTTTGGGGGTAACAATTATGAAAAAGAAAGTGGCTATCCTTGGTAGCAGTGGAGGGAATCTTTATTCTCTTGGCGGGAAAGAACCAGAGAAACTTCTTGGGGAACTTCTCTTGCAGCTAGAATCAGCAGGGATGGAGTGCAACGCTCTCCAGTTTATCGCAGCTAAAGGGTCAATGGACTCAGTGAAAGAGTCAACGGAAGCCGTCCTATATGTGTGGGATGAACAAGCGAGTAAGCCATATATTAAACTAGAAGGAACATTAAAAGAGGTTAATAAGGAAGCGGTAAAAACAGATCTAGAAATTTCAGAAAAGATAAACAATGGGGAGATTGATGGACTAATCTTCATGAGTGCTGATCCAAATGGCACTAACAAGAATGCAGTCGAAGCTGCAGCAAAAGCGAATCTGCCGGCAACAGGGACTGGCGGTACCTCTATGGCAGCGATTAGTTCAAAAGGAGTCAATGTCATTTCCACATCGGGAACGACTGGAACGACCAATCGTACTCGCGCGGTAACCTTTGTTACATCATTAAGCAAGCATTGGGGGATTTCTTATCGTCCGATTATCGGAAAAGCAACGGCTTCCGATCAGACGCAAGAAACGTCTCCTTGGAAAAGAATCAATATTCGTGGGATGATGCTTGCTTCTCTACCTGGTTTTATTGCGATGGCATTAGTTCTCGCATTAAGTAAGATCCCTGCTTTATCGATGCTCGGGGATGTTTTTGATCTAATGATCAATGCCCTGCCAATTATTCTTGCTGTTATTGCCGCAAAACAAGTGGCTGATCTTGATGATGTTTCCATCGTTGCTGGCATTGTGGCAGGCGTATTGTCCACAGGCGGTGGAATTATCGGTGGAATTATTGGTGGGATTGGTGCAGGACTTTTAGTTCAATATATTTTCAGAAAATGTGTAGAATGGAAATTTCCAGCTACGACTGTCAATATTGCTGCTGGTGGGATTGCAGGATTAATCTCAGGATTAATCGTCTATTTTCTTTTCGCTCCAATCGCTCTTCAGCTTGGTGAAGGAATTCGAACATTAATTGATACACTTGTCGCAATGAATCCAATTCTTGCAGGATTAATTGCAGGTTTACTTATCTGGCCAGCAATTATCGGAGGAATCTATCACGCTGCTATTCTTCCAATCGTCTTATTGGAAATGGAACGTACAGGGAACAGTTTTCTAGGTGCCGTAGATATGGTCGGCTTAGTCATGGTATCCGCCGGCATCACGTTAGCCAATATTGTTGCACCTCGAGATAAAGGAGAAGCCGCAGTAGCAACACCAGGCTTTTTAATTAACATAGGATTTGGTACTTTTGTAGAAGCTGCTTATCCCTTCATGTTCTCAAACAAACTTATCTTTGCTGGAGCGATTGTATCATCCGGTTTAGGCGGTCTGCTTGTTGGTCTCTTTGATGTACGCGGAACAGCTTATGTACCATCCATTATGGCTCCTTTCCTTTCAGATAATATGAGTGGCTTTATCATTGCAATGGTAGGAAGTATGGTATGTGCGTTTGTAATTACACTATTTGTTAATTTGATTGCTAAGAAAAAGGCTAGGAATAAGGACGAATTATTATCGGCATGATGTTTTTGAGTGGGAAACAGGGGGACGGTTCCTTTGTTCCCACGAAGCACTTAATTTCTTTTACATGTACGATTTCATTGTAGAAATTTTTCAAACGAATAAAAAAGAGAGTCATTATATACATAATGACTCTCTTTTTTCACTTTTTTGGAAACTCACAAAGGACTACTCTTTAACTTTGTATAAACGATGTAACGATCTGGTGCATTACCGATAAAATCAAAGGGATAGCAGGTGGTTAACGTAAGTGTCTCATAGTCTTTCGCTACAGCAATTGTTTCATCTTCTGCATCAACGATTTTAAAATCAGTTGCCTCATAAATGAAATCACCGTATGGAGTAGTAAAAGTAATTTCATCGCCAACTTTTAAATGCTCTAGCTTTCTAAACACTGTATCACGATGTCCACTTAAGATAACATGTCCACCTTGACCAGGGAGAGCACTTCCTGCCATATGGCCAATTCCCTTTTTTAGTTCCTCATCATGTGTGCCTTGTACGACAGGATATTGCAATTCAAGGGAGGATATCGCTAATTTCCCGATTTGTGAACCTGGATCAGGCAATGTTGACCATGCCTCTGTTTTAAAAGTTCGTTCCTTAATCTCAGGTTCGTATGGGGTCACAACAGTCTTTGCTAATAGAGTCGTTTCCTTTGTCATTTCCCACCCGAAAACAGCAATGATGACAACACCTGTAAGAATAAAAGAAAAAGGAATACCGAGCAAGAACCATTTTAAAACTCGCTTACTTTTCTTCTTTTTTCTTTTACGTTTTCGTTTTCGCTGTTCTTCCATTGGATTATGCTTGGCTATCCATTCTACGAGCAGCACGGATAGATGGTACTAGCGCTAATCCACCTAGAATAACAAGTAAACCACCAAGTGCAATTCCTTTAGGAAGCTCTGATGCAGTGTCTGGTAATTTAGAAGCAGGCATTGGAACAAACGCTTCCGCTTCATCAAGCTCAACCTTTGCTTCTACTGCTGTTTTTAATGCTGCTAATTTACTGTTTAAAGCCGCAGGTTTTAGATCGTCAAGTTTTGGATCAATTGACGCTAAAACATTACCTTTGGTGTCTTTAATTTGAATCATCAATTGCTTTGCATTTTCTAAGTTTATATCTTTTAAATCAATAGCATTTCCATTTTTATCAACAAATGCTACTTGCAAGTGCGCCTTTTGTGCACTATCTAGAAATAAACGACCGATTTTTGCTCTGTTAGCATCTGAAAGCTCTTCTGGAGATGAGACAGTTTGTAATATTTTAGAAGCCTCTTCAGCATTTTTGATAATGCTCTTATACTCTTTGTCTGTAATTTCAACAGATTGTAGGTAAGTGTATAAGTAGTCAACATTATCTAATCCCAAGCCCTTTAAAGCATCGACTAACTTTTGTGCTGATTCATTCGTTGCAGCTTCTGCTTCATTGCTCGCAAAAGGATTTAGTGCTGTTAACCCTAAACTTAATACAGCGACAACTATTGCCTTCTTAAACATGCATATCATTCCTTTTCTTTTAATTTTTTACACTTCTCTATATTTTAGCATAATTCGACTTTCCATTCTATTAAATCTATGTAAATATTCATAGATTCCAAAACTTGTTATATAACTCTCCTAAATAGTTGGTTCTTTATCCTACTTCAATAGTACTATATTGAGAACATGGGGACGGTTCTTTTGTTCTCATTATGATTTAAAAACTAGATTCAACGATACTCCAAAAATTCTAGCGATTTGACGCAGTGATAGCCCCTCAATTCCTTTAACCTTTAGTAAAATTTCATTTCTTTGTACCTTCGGAAGACTTTTTACTTGTGCAATTTCAATCATACCAAGTAGTTTCTTGATTTCTATCCTCGCTTCCTCATCTGATATTTTCCTTTTATTCACTTGATCACCTAGACATGTATCACTATTTTTTCTTTCATTAAATTCTTTAAATCGTTCTACAGCAGTTACACTATCAGTAGAAAACATTTTTAATATATTTTCACAGTCCAACATATCCTTAAGATAGGGTGTTTTACCATAATATCCAGAACAGCTGCTCCACCTCCATTCTTCACTTTGTAAAACGATGCCGGCCTTAACAGGATTTTGATGGATATACCTCACAACTGTCAGTAAATATTTATTATTTTCTACATTTTCACTTTTGAATCGATCCTGAAATAAATGTCCAGTTGTACTGTATTTCAAGTTATAGTATCTGACAAAGCTAACCCCAACCCGTTTCATAGTAATCGAGATATCTTCACATCCCTCTTTTATTAATAGATGGATATGATTGCTCATCAAGCACCAAGCATATATGGACAATTCACATTTCAACTTATATTTATGGAGTATATCTAGAAATTTCTCATTGTCCTCATCATCATGAAATATTTCCTGCCGATTAGCTCCTCTCCATATGATATGGTAGATTCCAGTTTCACTTTTAACCCTAGCTTTACGAGGCACATCTATCACCACTTTCCACCAAAATTTATGAATTCTCATGATGTGATGCTAGCCTTTCAAATGGTGCTCATCTTTGATTCTTGACTACTTTCTAAATGCGAGACTAGTACATGCATAGAAACGACTATTATTTGATCGTATTTACTCCATTGTTGCTAAGATGAAACTTATAATTCGAAGCAGAAAATTTATTGTTATAGGATTGATTGGATTTGTTTGAGTCTCGATGTTCAGTAAGATATGGGATCAATTGAGGAAATGAGAATAAAAGAAGATAGAAACGTAATCGTAGATTTGACCCTTCCCTAATTAACAAGTAATAAGGGCTCAAGCCCTTTATAAACCAATGTGACTGAATTTTTTAATGTTTGAAGAAAATAAGAAGGAGTAAGGTTAACTAGATTGGAGGAAATTTTTCAATTCATGTTCTTTATTCTGCAGTTAATTCTATATTCCTTTATTTATTGCAGGAAAATTATTATGTACAAAAGAACATCGTAGTTTTCTAAATACTGTTAAACAAAAGAGAGAATCAATCACTTACCCTTAATGATTGATTCTCCCTTTCTATTTTTTGTTAGGCACTGTGAAAAAGATATAACTCTCTATTATTCTAGGAGATTTTCAGACCACCAGGACTGTCCTCCCCGCTGTTTATCCAGGAGATATTAGAACACCAGAACCGTCCCCACCGTTTCACCGTTTTACTGTTACAGCAAACGCAAGAACCGTCCCCCTTGTTCCTTGTTTCCCCGCCGTTCTGTTACAAAGATCTTCTCCACTTCCTTCGAACCAAAATACCTGCTGACAACAACAAGATTCCAAATAAAAGATAATTATAATGGTTCATGGCTGTATTCGGTATTTCTCCCTTGCTGGTCTGCACTTTCTCTTTTTCTATCGATTTTTCTGACTCTTCTAGTTGTTCTGATACACTTTTTGAACCAGATTCTGGTGTGACTGTATCTTTATCTCCAGCATTTGAATCAGTTTTTGGTTCTTCTGAATCCTCTTCCCCTCCGTTTGAATCCGTTCTTGAATCTTCTGGAGATTTTTCTCCTCCGTCCGGATCAGTTCCTGGATCTTCTGGAGATTCTTCTCCTTCGCCCGGGTCAGTTCCTGGATCTTCTGGGGACTCTTCTCCTTCATCAGGATCAGTTCCCGGATCTTCTGGAGACTCTTCTCCTTCATTTGGATCAGTTTCTGGTTCTCCCGCTTCGTCTTCATCACCAACCCCTAATGCTTCCGGATGGAATACCGCGAATGTACTGAAGTGATCTGTTTTCGCTTCGATAAAGCCGTCTTTATATGTGCCTCCAATTAAATGGAATTGACCGTTTTCATCGATATAGTAAACTTTAAGGTCTTCTGGATGTACCTCTTCATCATTCATGTTAACCGGAAACATTAATGTGACAGGTTCGTTAAAAGTAGAAACATATTGATTATTTTGGATAATTTTGAATGAATATGCTGTACTATATGAGCCTTTTTGATTAGGTAACCTTTCCATTGAAATTGATACATCATAATTTTCATTTAGGTTCGATGTAGGTATCTGAATACGAACATCGTCTCGATGCAATTCAAATGATACGCCTTGTTCTTTTAATTGCTTTAATTGCTCTGTTGTTACATCAAAGTAAACCTTTTGTTGACTTTCCATTGTGGAAAGGTCTAATACAGGATTCTCTTGTCCAAGAAACTTTTCAACCATTTCATCTGTTAAGCTTGCTCGATCATTCGCTATATTTGGTGTTATTACTGCTGGCTCCTCACCGGAATCCTCTTCTTCATCACCTGTACCATCGTCAGGAGCGTGATCATCCAAATGATCAACAACTTGTTCTATTGATCCATGTGACTCAAAATGCGGATAAAAATTAATAATACTATGCTCATGAATATCAACAATAATTTGGTCTAGCATTGCTTTACGACCTACATGATAGGCAAGACCTAATGTTTCACCAACCGGGTCATTCTTAATAATGTAATTTGTTATGTCTTCACTAAATTCATGTTCCAATGCTTCCCATTCTTCAACTGAATCCCACCAACAAACGCCAACCGTACATGTGTTAGAACCATCAATTAAGCCAGCTGATACGCTGAGGAATCCGGTTGTAAATCCTGGTGCATTAAAAGTGGATGTACCCACAAAATTAAAATCATTATTTGGCAACAAATTACCTCTTAATAATTCATATGTTGTTGCCTGAGCTATAAACCCTCCTAGTGAATGTCCGGTTAAGGTGATATTATGATCTGGATAATTTTTTAGAATATCGTTAACAAAGACAATTCCATCTAAAACCTGAAGGTGGAAACCTTGAAAAGCAATTCCTAAGTTTAAAAACCAGTCCATTGCTTGTTGCGATCCTCTAAATGCTATAACAATATCTTTGCCATTTTTAAAGGCTGTTCCATTAAAGTTTGACGTTCCAATATCTCGGTGATCAAGAACTTCCCAATCACCTACTTCTTCAATCACATTCTTCATGTCATCTTGACTATATACTTTTAACAAATCTTCACTTAGTTTATCGAACTCTTCTGCTTTAAATAAAGGAATGTCTTTCAACTCTACTCCTTTATAAGCTGAAAATGGGAAATAAGATAAGTGGCTAAATACCAGTAAATCTCGCGCATCATTCGGACTATAATAAACAATCTCTGCATCGATATCTGCATTTCCACCCGTTTTAATAATGTCTGATGCATTTAAATTAAATGTACCTGTTTTATAAGGAATAAGCGTATAAGTAAACCATTCAATGTCGCCAGCTTGAAGAACAGATATCATCTGGGTCAGGCTTTGTCCAGGTGCATAGTCATACCCAACTCTTCCCTCTTCTTTTAACTCTAAAGTAACGTTATAAGCTGGGATATTAGATTTGTTTTTGATGCCGAATTTCACTTCAATTGGTACACCCTGTACAGTTCGACTCGGTGCAACAACATACATCTCCAACATATCTTCTCCCCAAACTTTGATAGGGTCTTTCGTTTCGAATACGGTTTGAACTTCCTGTCCAAAAGGCTGCAACATCCCTTTAAACGCTGCTTCAATATTGTATTCCCCTTTTTTGTCACCTCTTATAATCCAGTTTTGAAGAACACTTTCTCCTCCTGCAATAACCCCTAGATCTACTTTCAGATTTTGCTCGTCATTTGTCGGAGCGAGTACAAGACCTTCAGGTAATTTTAACTCTACCTCACTATCAGTAATATCAAATCCTTCTCCGGCAGCATTTTCCATGACCAAACTAACTTCAAAAAATTCTTTTAGCCATCTTGCTTCTCCAGGGATGATTAAATAAGCGATAGACGGAGTTGATTTTTCATAATCTCCTTCTATTGGCCAAAATACATATGGAATAGCCTTACGTCCATCTCCTAACGGAAAAGATGCTGGTGTGCCAACAAAATTGCCGCTTTCATTTACATACACTTTATTACTTAGTCTTTTTTCTCCATACTCTAATACTACCTTGAATTCATACACATTTTGGTTTGCCGGGTCATTTACATCGATTCCCGCTTCCTTAATTTCTTCTAATGTGAGCCTTTTCACCTCAAGATCTCCAAGTGCAACCTGACCACTCTCTAGCTCAATCGTTACAACACGTTCTTTCCCGTCCTCAACTTGAGCTGTTATCACACCTGGTCTATAGTCTTTTTTATATCCATAAATTTTGTAGGTTCCTTGTCCAACTGTCACCGATACTTGACCATTGTGATCAGTCGTAAACTGCTCTTGGCTACCGCCAGCATATTCAAACATGACATTAGCATCACGAATTGGAGCTTTAGTCTCTTTATCCACAACTTTTATCTTTAAATCCTTATCATGGTTCACTGCAGATACTTCTACAGAAACCGTGTCTGTAGTTGTTTCACCTTTGTCATTATAAATCGTTAATGTGGCTGTGTATGTCCCTGCTTTATTGTAAGTATGAGTGACAATGTTGCCTTCAGCTGTGTTTCCATCTCCAAAATCCCATACATAGCGAGATATCTGATTGGCAGGGGTTGATTTTTCAGCATTAAACGTGATCTCAAGACCTTCTTCAGTAACTCGATCTTCACCGGCATTCGCTCTTAATGGAGGACCATCATCCGGCTCTATTTTTAAATATTCCTCTGCCTCTATAAGTTTTTGATATCCGTCTATTTCTGTAGCTGGAGTATTTAGTGATAAAAGCTCGTCTACACTTACTCTTATTTGATTAATTCGTTCCACATCAGCTTCGGTGAGACTACTTATCTCAGGTATTTCAGACAATGCCTTTTCAACAGTTTCTATTTTTCTCATAATCTCACTTACTTTTTCCTGCACATCTCGGAAATGTGTAAGGTTTTGAATATCACTTTCATCTGCTGACTGGAGAGCCTTGTCAACTAATTCTTTCACCTTGTTCAATTGTTCCCTTGTTTGATAATTTACTTCCTCTATGTTTGGGAGAAGGGTGATTTCCTCTTGTGTTTGCTTCACTAATTCTTGAATTTCTTCTATTGTTTGTTGGGCGATACGCAGCTTCTGAACATTTGTGATGTCATCCTCTATGACCCCAACATCTAATGCAGCAACGACTTTTTCATTAGCTTGATCAACAACCGACTTATGACTAAGCTTTAAAGGATCGATAGCTGTTACCTCGTTAATCGCATCAGATGCTACTTTAATTGCTTCTGTCATTAGATTAATCTTATCTTCTGCTTGCTCTAGTTGTTCAAGACTTTCGATATCACTTTCACTCGCTCCAAAACTTAATGCAAATTCAACCTTTTGTCTTGCCTCTTCCACAACTGTTCTCATATCATAGCGGAGTTCTGAAATAGAAGGTAAAGCGCTAATAGCTTCTGTTGCTGATTTCAAAGCTTCCTCTATTTCACTTATTCTAGTCTCCAATTCAACTAGTTTCGGTAGCTGATCAAAATCCTCCTCCACAGCAAACGATAAAGCTTCATCTATTTTATTTCTAGCTTCTTCTACAAGTTGTTTATCTTTTAGTTTTAATTCCTCAATTGAAGGTAAATTAGCTATGCTCTCATTGGCGCTTACAACAATTTCGATAATTTCCTGAATTCTTACCTCAGAGTCCTCCAATTTACCGATATTTGTAATATCCTCTAAGGCAATCCCTTTATTAAGAGTTTGATCAACTTTTTGACGTGCTAATTCAATATCTGCTGAATGAGCATATTTTAATTCCTCGTTCTCAGGGATTGCTTCAATTGCTTGGACTACTTGATTAAGAATTTCTTCCATGTTAGCTAATTCCGATTCTAGCTCAGTAAGCTTTTCCATATTTGATAGGTCAGCCATAACCGCACCTTGCTGGAATGCCTCTTCGACTAAAGCTCTCGCATGTTCTACATTATATTTGTCTTTATACTTCAAAGAAGTAGATGAAGGTAGCTCACTTATTGCATTGACTGCCTTTTCAACTGATTCTTCAATAGTATGAATCTTATTTTCAGCTTCTGTAAAAGCAGCAAAATTAGAAATGTCCTGTTCTTTTCCACCTAGAAACAAAACATAATCAATTTTCTCCATAGCTTGTTCTACTTTATCCTTTTGAGCTAACGTTAATTCATTTATAGGTAATAATTCCTCAATAGCTGAAACCGCTTCTTCAACAGCTTGTGGAATAAAATAACTTTTCTCAATTGCTGGAACATGAATCTCCATATCTAATTGACTTTCATTATATGTATCTGACTCAAGCTTTATGGCATAGCGATAATCCTTTTGTTCATAATGTGGTTCAATCGCAACTTCCCAACTAACTTGTTTTTCCTGACCTATCTCAAGGTCACCAATCTCTATCGTTTCATTCGAATCCACGAGTGTTAATCCTTCAGGAAGTTCAATGGTCACATTTGTGTTTGACGACAACTGTTCTCCAGCATTAATAATATAGGCAGTTACCTGAAAAGGATTTGGTGAATAATTCCCTTCTTTAACCTCGACTTCACGATCAGCGGCCGCATTAATAACCAATCCATCTGAGGACTCTGAGTTAAACTCACTAAGGCCATAGTACATGGTGAAGGTTTTTGTTTCGTTTGCCTTAAAGGTCCCTTCATTCCATTTAGCCACAATCGCACTATCCGAAATGATAAAGTTACCATTCACTTGATAATCCCAGTCATTCCCATAAACATTACCCCAGTTCGTAAACTGAACATAGTCAGGCTTTACTTCCCCAAAAGAACCCTGTGCCACAATTGTTGGATTCTCTAGATTATTCACTACATGAAAATAATTTGGAAGACTATCTTTAGAGATTTCTGCTTCCCGCGTAATATTTCCAACACCCGGTACTCTAAATGGAGCCCCGTCATTATTCCCAATCATGGTATCCAGCATCATTCGAAGACCTACCTCATGTTGGGTGTCATTCGTGTTTGTCACCGTATATTTCATTAAAACCTGATCATTCTTTTGGGTGACAGAATTACGGACAATACTTATCTCCTGAATAATTTCAACACCATTAACAGACATGACATTTTTAACTTGTAAATCCTTATTATTAACTGTTTGTTTACTTGCTCGAAACTGAAACGTCTCTCCATCAATACCAATAGTTGGATAAGAGGTCGTACCATGAGGATATCCATACAAAAGGTTTATCCCCTCTGAAGTTCCTATGCTTATCTGCCCTGTTCCATTGACTGTATATCCGATTAAATCATTATTCATCTTGACAGAAGCAGGATTTAGGTTATCTTCCCATGAAGCTGAATCAACACTTTCTATAGGTTCAGCATTGCCTACAGGTACAAACGGTAAAAATAGCTGAACTAGCAAAATAAAAATGAGGAAAAGTGGCATTCCAACTTTTCCTCCTATATGCCTATAAAACATACAATAAGTTCCCTCTTTTCTTTGACAAAATTTTTAGACCTTTATTAATTACGGTATAAGTGTGTAAAGTCCTGCAGTAATATGTAATTTTTTACATAAATAGCAGGAGTAAAGTCACAATAAACGTTAAGAGTTTAGGACATAGATCCTACCCTTACCTTCAATATCCTACATTATAGATAAAAATGTGGAAGAGGATATCAATAAAGGTCTGTTGATCTACTTACGACTACAGCAGTGATTGGAGTCAATCTTAGTAGTGGGTTACATGAATGGTTTGAAGCGCGTCTATGCCTTGATTTCTCATGATGCTCATCAATTTCTAACTATTTAAGAAGAAGAACTTCACAGCTGCTTGTACGGAGGATGCTCCTGTATCTTTCATATAATTAATCACAATCCTTAAATGTAATATCACCGATTATATAATGCGTTTGTACATCAATCCTTGTTCCTGTAAAAGAGCAATCCCTTCTCTTAATACCGATAAATTAACCTTATACTTATCCGAAGTTATTTTAAAAGAATCAATACCTTTTAAGTAATGTTCTTCTGCAAGTATTTTTGTTTGTTTTCAATTAATTTTTAGTCATAAAAAACTACACCCCAATTGTTAATTATCTCTAACAATTGAGGTGCAGTTATGACTAAACAAGGACGGCTTCGCTTTATCCATCTACCATTTACGGACCTAAATCTAGCCTATTACGACAAACTTCAAGTAGTGACATTCATCCAAAACAACCTACGTTTCCCTACCCGCCTGATTCAAAACAACTGCACACAGTCCCAGAAAAAACCACAAATATCGCCAATGTAAAGTATCAATAAACATACTATTTAACATGATTCCGATAAAAACAGATAAAAACAAATAAATTGGTAAATTCCACACTTCTCTTTTCCGTAAAATAAAAAGCTGAAAGAAAAAATAAAGGAGAACTGATACAAACAGAAGAAATGCCAACCAACCATTTTCAGCAATAATCCGAACAAATAAATTGTGTGTAGCATAGCCGTAATAGTATTCAAATTGTCCCGGTCCGATTCCGAGTAAATGAGAAGAACCTAAGAATATACCTTGTAACTGATAAAAAAACCGGTCAGTATCATACTGTTGAAGAACAGTAACATTAGACGTATTTGAAAATCTTATAGATAAGTAATTTGTTATCGAATCACCAGCTACTATTAATGTTAGAGCAGCTAATACAATCATTGCACCTAAAAACAGCACCACTTGTCCATACCTTTTCTTATATAAGATGGTATAAAAAAAGTAAATAATCATGACAATTCCAAAATTTAAAAGTGCAGCCCTTGACATTGCAGCCAATAAGGTAATTATTACAAGTACTGACAGACTGATATAAGCAAAATACGAAAAGGTAGTATAGTGGTACGTAAAGGCCCTTTCCATTAAAAGAAAAATAGCTAAGATTAAGAAAGGAGAAAAATCATTCGGATCCATAAAAAAACCCTGTGCACGAACCCCCTGAAACCACGTACCAATATAGCCAATAAATCCGAACTTTTCAGCAAATACCGCAATGACTGAGAAGAGGACTGTACAAATATATCCCCAAATAATGGCATTAAACTCCCATTTTTCACGAATCATCATAGCCAGAAAATAAAAGATTATAACCATAAATACTGTATGGATAAAATAACTGATACCTAAGTTAATATTCATACTTCCAATAATAGAGAGCATGGAAACAAGTAAAAACATAAGTAGTCCATAATGAACAAACCGGATCTTTCTTAGCATGATCAGCTTTTGCTTTTTTCCAATAAAGAAAAGACCGGCTATCAAAACGAAAAGAAGATCAAATGGTTTTATTGACATATTCATGATTCCAAAACTACTGAAAAGCACAAATAAAAACATAGCCGATCGATAAGTAACACCCAGATAAACTAATAAAATTAGAAGGAAAAGACCAATAATTATATAGCTTCCATGAATTAAAGAAGGACTAAAAATGGAAATAAAAACCCCTATACAAAGACTGAAGATAACCAATGGTATTTGATAGATTACAAGGCCCTTTTCTTCCATTTAAAATCCCTCCTTCATTCTGCTCTGTTAAGTCCTCATCTGTTTTAAAGGATTTTCACGAAAAACAATTACTAGTCCAATATAAAATAAGAAAAAAGGTGTACCTATAATCATTCTAACGAGCGGTATCATATCTTCCGACACATATTGATTCACCAACATTATTGGAACCATTAAAACGAGAGCAATTAAGGTTACTTTCATCAAAGCCACCCATGGAATCTTCCACTTAATGTGATTATATGAACAAATAAATAGCAAACAGCTATATACGATAAAGCCGATTGATGTTGAAATTGCCGCACCAATAAATCCCCATTTCGGAATAAATAAGAGATTGAGTCCAAAGTTACATACAGCAGCCACCAAAATAAAATAAAACATGGCTTTTGTTCTCTCAGCAATTTGATATGTTAATTGACCATAGAGTCCGATATTCCATGCGAAGAAACCAATAATTAAAATTGGGATAATCATGGCCCCGCTTGTAAATTGATCACCAAGGATAATCTCACTTATTTCTTCTCGATATATAGAAAAATAGACACCGAAGGGCATTGTTATAATAATAAAGATCCGCGTAAATAATGAAATTCTCTCCTCAATATATGCCTTTGAAGTATTCTGTTGAATTTCATTCATTATAAGTGGTTGTATAGCAAAAAACAATGGATTGCAAATAAGCGCTACAGCTTGGACAGCAATCGTAAAATTTGCTGAGTACACCCCTACCTCATTAGAAGAACGAAAATATTCAATCATATAGCGATCTGTAAGATTTAATATAGTTGTCCCAATATACCATCCGATTAAAGGAAAACCATATGTCCAAAGCTTCTTTACAAAAGCTAAAAATGACTGCATATTTCTGTGGATCTCAGAAAACATTTTATCAGTTTCTACATAGCGAAGCATAGGCACTATCACAAGGACCTGGGCGAAAAAAGCTCCCCATATAAAAGAAACCGGATCAAAGTTAATGAGTACAATCAGTAGGAAAGTCAACACTAGCTTTAAAACAGATTGAACAACATTAAAATTACGAACATGCTTTGCCAGCAAATCAACCTGGTAAACTCCTCCGAACACCATAAAATAAATAGAGCTAATAACAAAGAGGAAAGATGGCCAATAATAGATTTGATAACTTTGTAAAAGTTCGGGCAAGAAAATATAAAGAATACTGGAGACTAGTAAAAAAACTAGTGTGATAACAAGCAAAAGATAATTGAGGTTACGATTAAATTCCCCAATGTTACCAGCCCGGCTATATTCCGGACGATAACGTTGAACAGATAAGACAATCCACTGTGCAAGCAGGGAGGAAATAATAATAGTTGTGTTGACAACAATCGTATACGTACCGTATTGCATAGGGGTAAAAAACCGCGTAAAAGTCATTAATAATACAATATTAATAAGTGCAGGAGTGAGAAATACAGGAATATAGATAACCGTATCTTTGCTTATTCGGCTTATGCCATTTAATGCTACCATTTCAATAAATCCCCTTTTTCCCTATCCAAAATAAACCTTATTTGTTTCTGAGCACATTCTTTCAACCGTAACATTTCTTGCTAGCTTAATACTTTCCGTACCAATGTATTCACGTAAGAGATCGTCTGAAAGCAATGTCTTTAAGCGAAGATACATAGATTCATCATCATTAATTGGGACAATCAATTTCTTTTCATTATTTGGATCCAGCAATTGTTTAACTCCCCCTACATCCGTACTCACAACAGGAAGCCCCCTACTGCACGCTTCTAGGAGTACATAAGGCAGTCCTTCTTTATGGGAGGTGATGATCATCACATGCATTCGGTCTATCCATTCATAGACATTGTCCTGATTTCCTTTAAATAAAACAATAGATTGCAAATCTTCCTTTACAACTTCCTGTTTATAATGCTCGATTAACGGACCCTCTCCAACGATCCAAAATTCTGGGTTCTCAAGTCCTCTTTCTTTAAAAAGTTTTGCCACCCTGATGAGCATATCTATATTCTTTTCAGAAACGATTCGTCCAACTAATCCGACAATTCTTTTAGCACACTTCCGGAGTGCTTCCTGCCTGACTTCCAATTCTAAGGGGGAACATATGGTCCCAGATGGAATACCATTTTGAATAACATGCATTTTGTTTTTATTTATCCCCATGGCTTTTCCTTTTTCATAATCAAAGGCTGACACGGTAATAATCTTTGTTGAAACCCAACTGCAAACTCTTTCAAGAAATATATATATAGCTTTCATTTTCTTTGACAAGGTGGGGTCCGTAAAAACAAATCCGTGTGCTGTAAAAATATTCCTACTGACTCCATTAAAAAATCCGGCGAACCTTGTCAGTATTCCTGCCTTTGAACTATGTGAATGGACTAGATCATATTTTCCTTTTTTTATAAAAACAAATAAATTAAAAAAGGCTTTTAAGTCCTTTCTTAATTCAACCCTTCTCGATATTTCAATAACCGTCACACCAATGTTGCGGTCTATTAACTCCTTAATTAGCGGACCATTTTCACCGACAACCACATGAACATCATGTCCTAAATTCTTAAACCACTCAGATAAGTAAAGTAAATGACGTTGGGCGCCTCCAATATCTGCGCCGGTAATAACATATAGAATTTTCATTTATTCAATGGTGTTAATTACACCTGCCACTCCTTTTATAAATGATTCTTTCGTAAAATAGGCTTCATATCTTTTTCTTGCTTGATGTCCCATCGTTTTACATAATAAAGGCTGTGTTAGGAGAATTTTCAGCTTACTAACTAAGTCATCCAAATCATCAGGGTTAATAATAAAACCCGTTTCTTCATGAACAATTAACTCTGATATTCCGCCGACATTTGTTGATATTGACGGAATGCCCATTGCCATAGCTTCGATAATGGATAGCGGTAGGCCCTCGGTATCTGATGGTAAGATGACAACATTGGATTGGCTAACCTTTTCAAAAGGATTTTCTAGCCAACCTAAGAAAGAAACAGTATCTGATAAATTAAATTCTTGGATTTTTCCTTGTAAAGAATCCATATATTCATTCGAATGCCAAGGTGGTTTTTCCCCGATAATATTTAGTTGAACATTAAAGCCTGCTTGTTTTAACTTGGCACAAGCAGTAATCGCAAGATCTTGTCTTTTTCCTACAATAATTGTTCCTACCATACTA